>NZ_JBRREH010000014.1:0-63961 GCF_056760175.1 Stenotrophomonas sp. STEN021
GCTCTTCGGTGAACTTCGACTTCTTCATGGCAAAACCACCTCTCTGCTTGGGGTTAGTTTCGCCGAATTTCTCTACTTTTGGCTGGCTCAAAAAGCTGGAAGGTGGTCACTGGCACGGGAATTCCTCGGCGACGTGTCAGATGATGAGTTGCTGCATCTGATCCATTATCTAAAAGTGCTTGAGGAGGTGCCGAATATCCGTGCAGTCGATAAACGAGGATGGCGCGATCTGCTATCGCAGCGAGGAAACGAGCATCCCGGCTTTTTGAAAGCGTAGAGTGAGAAACTATCAGTGTCAGCTAAGCGTGCTTTCATTGAGCCAAATCACCGTGTCAGTTCTTGAATGGCCACGACGGCTCGATTCCCAGTTGGTGCTATTCACTCAAACCGGATGGCGGGAGGGTGGATAAGGGCTGGCCGCCGTGAGTCCTAGCTTCGTCCTAGGGTGCGGATGGTATGGGCCACAGTAGGCGTCGTACCTGATTCTTTTCCTAGACTTTGACGCGCCAACCGAGTGTCTGCGGTCAACGAATTCGACCAGACTCTCGTCGCCCGGCCAGACAAGCGCAAAGCGGGTTGAGGGACACCAATGGGCGGTCAAACGCCACGACTGAAGAACCGGACGGTTGCAGGGTCCGGCATGGAAGGTGCTACTGGGATCATTTTTGCAGATAACGGGGTTGATAACCCTAGCAATGAATCCCTGCCCATGCGGCTGGGCCGGCGACAGCAGCGGCCGTTGTCGGTGTTCGACCGAAAACATACGTCGCTATCGCGCACGCATCTCCGGGCCCTTGCTGGACCGCATTGACCTGCATCTGCAGGTGCCACGTCTGGCGCCGAGTGAATTGCGTGGAGATGCTCCTGCGGGTGAAAGCAGCGCCGAAGTGCGTGATCGGGTAGCGCGTGCAAGGACGCGTCAATTGCAGCGTGCAGGCAAGGCCAACGCACATCTTGGCCAAGCGGAAACCTTGCGGGACTGCGTGCTATCCGCTGCCGACAGCGACCTGCTGGAACAGGCGATGGAGCGATTGCAGCTGTCGGCGCGCTCGATGCACCGGATCCTGCGGGTGGCGCGGACGATTGCAGATCTTGCCGGGGAGACGGTGATTCAACGGGCGCATCTGACCGAGGCGATTGGCTATCGGCAGTTGGATCGGGGTGGTGTTGGGGGTGAGGGCTAGGTTGTTGGCGATGAGGAGAAACTGCAACCGCAGAAGCTCCCCTCTCCCCAACCCTGCCCTGCGCTGTGCGCAAGGGAGGCGGCAGAGCTTGGCTCCCTCCCTTTGGCGCAGCCAAGGGGAGGGCTGGGGAGGGGTGAGCTCTTAAAGCACCACATTCAAGACAAATCCCAAAAATCCGTTCACCATCGCCAGCAGCCCCCGCGGAGACCGGCCATGGAACGTATCGAACGCCCCTACTTCCCGATCATCTACGTGCGCGGTTATGCGATGACCCGCGATGAAATCGTCGAAACCACCTCAACGCCGTTCATGGGCTTCGAGGCCGGTTCCACCAAGATGCGTCAGGCGCAGGACGGCAGCATCGTCAAGTTCGTGTTCGAGTCGCCGTTGGTGCGCTTGATGAAGGACTACAACTACCGCGATGTCTACGAGTTCGGTGCCGAGCGCCGCGACCGCATCTCACCGCGCTGCATCGTCATCCACCGCTACTACGACCCGGCCGACCCGGCCTTCGGCGATGGCAAGACGCCATCCATTCCCGATGCCGCCGCCGCGCTGGGCAAGCGCATCGAACAACTGCGCGACAGTATCTGCGGCAACAACACGGCCATGCGCAAGGACTTCCGCGTCTATCTGGTCGCCCATTCGATGGGCGGGCTGATCTGCCGTTGCCTGCTGCAGAACCCGGACGTGGCCAGCGCCGAAGTGCGCGCGATAGTCGACAAGGCTTTCACCTATGCCACACCGCACAACGGCATCGAAGTCGGCGGCATCAACCTGCCGAATCTGCTGTCGATCAACGACATGAACAATTTCAACCGCAGCAACATGGGCAAGTACCTGAAGGTAGCCAAGGACAAGGTCAATACCTTGGGCAACTCCGGCTTTCCACCGGAGCGGCTGTTCTGCCTGATTGGCACCAACAGCCGCGACTATGCTGCGGCGCACGGGCTTTCCTCGTTTGCAGTCGGCGCGCTGAGCGATGGGCTGGTTCGTATCGCCAACGCCTACGTCGAAGGCTCGCCGCGCGCCTTCGTCAATCGCAGCCATAGCGGCTACTTCGGCATCGTCAATTCCGAGGAGGGTTACCAGAATCTGGTGCGCTTCCTGTTCGGCGACACCTGCGCCACTGCGCAGCTCGATATCAGCGCCCTGCCCTTCCCGCCGGAGATCGAAGCTGCGCGCAAACGCGGCAAGAAGATCGAGTCCTCGTACTACATCGAGGCCACCGTTGCCCCGCGCGGCGCTTACACCTATGAACTGACCTCGCGCACCCAGGCCAACCAATGCGCCATCCGCCGCGAGTACGGCGACATCTTCGACGCGCAGGGCAATCTGCTGAAGGACAAGCGCTCCACCGTGCTGTTTTCGGTATTCCTGGACAGCAGCAAGATCCAGGCCGGCAGCGAGATCGCTTTCTCCATCGACCTGGCTGTCAGCAACGCGGGCTACCAGGTGGACGGTGCCTTGTTCCTGAAAAACCATATCCCGGGCGAGTATCTGTTCCGCAATACCCTGGTGGTTTTTGCCAAACCCGGTGACGCAGGCGGTTGGCGCCTGCGCTATGTCTGGAGCGACGACCAATGGGCGGGCGGACCGAAGAATGAGGCCGAACTGGATACCGCGCGCATCAAGGCCATCGGCATCAACCAGCAGGCACCAAACATTTTCGCAATACCACTGCAGTCAGCCAAAGGCTTCAACGCCGAGCTGAAGCTCTCGCTTTCGGACTGGCGCTGAGCGCTCACACTGCATCACGGTGCTGGGCGCTCAGCTAGCGGCAGCCCCCCCCTCATCAGGCCAGCGCCGCGGCCTGGTCCATCTCCTCGCGAAGACTGTCCATGAAGACGCTGTCATTCAAATAGGCGACGTTCAAGCGCGTCCACGGCGATACCTGCTCCGAGTCAATATTGAAAAACGCGCCTGGTGCAAGCACAACACCGCGCGACAGCAAGCGTGCTGTCAGCGCGCGGGTGTCGTCGATGCCATCGAAACGTGCCCATAGATACAGGCTTTGCTCCGGTGTTGCGTAGACAGTTGCATCCAACCGATTCAGCACCTCCAGGCCTTCGGCAGTGGCAGCACGTACCCGGTCCTGCAAACGGCCGACATGGCGCAGGAAATTGCCTTCGCGCAGGATCGCCTCAAGCACGCGTTCGCCGTACTCGCTGCTGCCGATGTGCAGCAGCATCTTCAGGTCTGCCAGCTCTTCGATGTGCGCGTTCTCACCGGCGATGAAACCACTGCGCAATGCTGCCGAAACCGACTTCGAGAAGCTTCCCACGTACAGCGTGTTCCTGAACTGCGACAACGAGGACAGGCGAAACGCCGAGTTCGGCTTGAAATCGGCCATGGCGTCATTCTCGACAATCAACACGTTGTGCGCAGCCGCCAGCTCCAGCAGGCGTTTTCCGACTTCTGGCGATACATCCGTTCCGGTCGGGTTGTGCGCGGTGCTCTGCATGAAGAAAACGCGCGCTTTGCTGGTCTGCAACGCCGCCTCGAACTCCGCCAGATCGGGACCATCCACCCGCCGTGTGATTGCAATCGTATTCGCGCCCTGCAGTTGCAGCTTACCGAACAAAGGGTAGTAGCCAGGCTGCTCCACCAACACCGTGTCACCTGGCGCCACGTAGCGCCGGATGATCAGATCAAGCGCATGATTGGCACCAAACGTGGTCACCAGCTGGCGCGGCCCGAGCTCCATGCCATGCATGGCCAAGCGCCGGATCAACTGCTGCCGCAGCGGCAAATAGCCGTAGCGATTGCCATAGCGGAACAAGCTGCCTATCCCAGTGCGCGCGACCTGTCGATGAAAGCGGTCAAGCCGCATGTAGGTCAGCCAATCAGCCGGCGGAAAGCCCTCGGCCAGATGTGACCGACCCGGCTCGCGAATCGCCTGCTGGCGCATCATCCACAAGGTGTCGATGACCCTGCTGTACCCCACAGGCTCTTCATCGACGTCGCGCTCTGGCGGCGCTTCAACACCGCGCACAAAAAAGCCCTTTCCGTGCTGTGCCTCAACCAGTGCTCGCTCACCAAGCAGGTCGAACGCTGATATCACCGTGTTCTTCGAGTAGCCATTCAATCGTGCGTACTCGCGCAATGACGGCAACTTGTCTCCTGGCTTCAGCACGCCGGCCAGTATCTGACGACCGATGTCCATGGCAACTTTTTCCGCTAATGAAATCTTCCGTGGTTCAGAGCGCATAGGAATCCATACAAATTTCTTCGGGCGCTCACTGTATCTACGCCTCAGTACGTGCCGTAAAGAGCATAAATGGACATTTTGATATGAATTGGCAGATACGCATCGGCACCGTGTCTGTTCGAAAAAACTGTACCTTTCGCCCGCATTCGCGGGAGCACATTGTTTGCTTTGCTTTGCGCAATCCTTGTCGTCACGCACTTGGGCGAAGCACGCCACGGTAAACACAATTCATGCACACGCCATGCACGTGCCACGATCAGAGCCGGCGCTACCAATGACATCGATCCTGCGCAAACCAGCGGATGGCGCCGAGCCACGCATGCGATCAGCAGCAGGCACATCAAGCAGCGTCACCGCGCCCTGCCTTGATCACAGCGGTACCGGCTTGCCAATCGCGTTCGTCGACGGACTACTGGTGAATGACCGGGACCTGCGCATATCGATGGTGGAGCACAAACCAGGACAGGCCAGCCTCATCCAGCGCATTGCCATCCTCGCGCGCGCCGCGGGTGGCTTCCACACCTTTGGCGCCGGGACCTTGATACGGGCGCGCATCCAGTTCACTGCAATCGACGACGTCTACAGTGCTCGCCTGCAGGTGATGGAGCTGCGCAACCAGCTGATTGGACTGCTCAACAGCATGAACCCGACGCTATTGGCGGGTGGCGGCGGCTGCAGGGATATCGAAGCACACCTGCGTCAAACCAGCGGAACCGCTGCGCAGCTTGAGATAGATGTGATCGTTGAAGTTCCTGATCGGTCCGACACCCGGGCCGTGGAAGGCGTCATCTGCACATTGATGCCGCTTGTGGAGCAACTGACACATGGTGCAAGAGGGCACGCCTCAATCAGTGACCTTGTCGATCGTCAATTGCTTTGTGCGCAGGTCACTTTTGACGCAGGCAGCTTCTCGCTCGCGCCCGCCCCTGCCTGCGCGCTCGCCGGGCGTATCGTCGACCTGCACAACTACACCTGCATCAATGCAGACCGGGTCAACGCTTGCAACGCAGCGATTCTGGCAGCGGCAAATGCCGTGCATGGGATAGCGCGAAGTACCGGGGGCGACGCGGAACACCAGCAGCATGCGTGGAAAGCACACGCTGACCACGGCGCACCGCTGGCTATCTGGTATCGCGATCATCGTGGCCATCTGGCCGGCAGGGTTGCGCTTCCGTTGCAGGTCGAGCACGCAGGCATCCTCTCCATTGCGGCAACCGATCATGCCGGACGCAATGCCCCAAACGCAGTCATGCGCACTCATCTCCTCAATCACGCTGTCGCCGCAGTCGCTTTGGTCCAGAGTCTGGCCTGTCTGCATGCAAACGCTACGGATTTCATTGCACAGAACAACCCTGCACAGCATGCACACGATCTGGCGTTGATGGTGGGCGCCCGCGCCAGTGAGATCGAGCACGTGGTGCAAACCCTGGTGTCGACAGGCAGCGTCCGCTGCGACAGCGCGACCACTGCACTTGAGCAGGCCCGTGGACGATGATGGACGTTCGGGATGACTCGCCCGCCGATCACATCCGCATCGTCGAAGTCGGCGCACACAGGGGGCTGGAACAACAGGCCAAGGTGTTGCCGGCTGTCGTGCGGGCGAATCTGATCGAGCTGCTGGAATCGGCCGGCATCAGCGAAGTCGAGCTTGGCGCATTCACATCACCGCGGCAAGTGCCACAGATGGCCGATACAGCGGCGGTATGCACACTGTTGGGGCCGGCACCACTCAGTCGCATCCGCTCGGTGCTGGTCTCCGACATGAGGGGACTGGAGATGGCAATCGCCAATGGCTGCCGCGATATCACCATCGCTTCAGCTGCATCGGATGCTTATTGCCGCGCAAATCTCAACTGCAACGTCACCGAGAGCCTGCGCCGCGCCGATGAGATCACCGAGCACGCCTTGACGTTGGGCATCCAGGTGCGGGCCACGCTGGCCACGGTTATCCACTGCCCGTTCAGCGGAGCCATACCAACAGCCGACGTCATCCGTGCCGTCCGCATGTTCTACAACATGGGCTGCCGTGAGATCAGCTTATGCGACACCACCGGCGTCGGTACGCCCGCCTCTGTTGGTGTGCTGCTGCGCGCCTGTGCCACCGAAGTTCCAATGCACCGTTTGGGCGCGCATTTCCATGACACCTACGGCCTGGCCATCGCCAATGTCATCGAAGCGCTGGAGCACGGTGTGCGCACATTCGATGGAGCGATCTCCGGGCTTGGCGGTGACCGCCATGCCCCAGGCGCAGCAGGCAGTGTGGCCACTGAGGATCTGGCCTATCTGTTCTCGGAGCTTGGGGTCAACTGCAATGCTGATCTCGACGGACTGCTGCTGGCTGCCGACTACATCGACTGTGTACTTGAGCGCAGAACCGAGTCGCGCGTCGGCCGGGCGCTACGGGCGAGAAGAAGCCAATGTCAGAGCACTGCCAGAACCTGGATGGGATGAGCGACTCCGGTTGTTCCAACGGCGGCTCGGCAAGCGGCCAGCTCGCCGGTCGCCATGGTAGCCGGTGCTGGCCCGTGGTCAGGCGGATGCATGGCGCTTCGGCGTAAACACGGTAGCTCCAGATCAGCCCACATACTCACTCAGTTGCAACTGACAACCGACGCGCCGGGGCAGCGCCTGCTTGCGACGGTGCCAGGTCAGCCACACAACTGACATGCCGTCAGCGATGAAAGTATGATGTGGAGGTCAGCGAGCATAGCGGCCAGCCGACCACCCAACGCCGGCGCTTGGCGCCGTGGAGCCCCCCATGCCGCTGCTGTCGAATCCTTGGCCCTGCTGGCGGAAGCCGCAGCGCCATGCGCCTGCACTTCCCCAAACCACGCCGGCCAGCATGTCACGGCTGCTTGCTGCCAGCGGCTGCCAGCACTGATGACTGCGCCCAGCTCACGCCTGATTGATGCCTTCCTCAGCCTGTACGGTGAGTTGAAACGGCACCTGCGGCGGCGCACCGGCGACAGCAGCCGTGCCGAAGAGATAATGCAGGAGACCTACCTGCGCCTGCTCGAGACCGACAACCGCCAGCAACAGGAGCAGATCCGCGACCAGCGCGCTTTCATTTTCCGTGTCGCCGGCAATCTCGCCATCGACGTCGCCCGCCGCGAGCAGCGCGCAAGTGGCAGTGGCGAGCCCGATTCGCAGCAGGCCGACCCTGTTGCCAACCCGGAGCGCAACGCCATTGCCCACGACCGCCTCCGGCAGCTCGATGGCGCGTTGCGCGAGCTGCCGCCCAATGCCCGCCTGGCCTTGCTGTTGTTCCGTGTCGATGGCCTGTCGCATGCGCTGATCGCGCGCCGTCTTGGCGTATCGGAGAGCATGGTGGCCAAATACCTGGCCCAGGCGCTGCGGCATTGCCGCGACCGCCTGGGGCCATCGTGAGGATGTCGATGGAAGATGATCGCTGCCGCCACTGCAACTTCGGCCTTGGCGAAACGTCTTATAGCTAGACACCCCTCTCTCCCAGCGCAGCCCCCCGCCACGCCACGATGTTCGACCGCTTCCGAATCCGCAACAACGCGCTCAACGACGAATCCATCCAATGGGTGGTCCGCCTGGGTGCGCGTCCATCTGCGGCTGACAGGGCCGCGTTCGAACGCTGGTGCCGACGCTCCCCGGCCCATGCCGAAGCCGCGCGGCAGGCATTCGCACTGCTCGACGGCGTCGGCCACACCGCGCTTGCGGCCGAGCACCGCCATTGGGTGCAGGTGCTGGCACCGGCGCCACGACGGATCAGCCGTCGCGCGGTATTGGCCGGCGGGTTGTCGGCGGCGGCGCTGGCGGGCGTGGCCGGTACGGACATGTTGGGTCCGGCCAGCGGCGTCTTCGCCGACCACAGCACCCGCATCGGCCAGCGGCGGCAGGCATCGCTTGGCGACGGCTCGACCGCCTGGCTCAACAGCGAGAGCGCGTTCTCGCAGACATTTTCCAATATCCACCGCACGGTATCGGTGGCCGCCGGTGAACTGTTGTTCGATGTCGCACCCGACCCGCAGCGGCCCTTCGTGATCGATGGCCGGGATGGCAGCGTACATTGCAGCGTCGGTCGCTTTGCCTTGCACCGCCAAGCACGCAGCAGCACGCTGACCGTGGTCTCCGGCCTGGCCGAACTGCGCAACCGAGCCGGCGCCAGTATCGAAATGATCCCCAATCAGCGCGTTGCCTTCAGCGCCGACGTACTTGGCAAGGCTGAGAACGTTGACGCGGGTGCATTGACGGCCTGGGTGCGCGGCAAGCTGATCTTCAACCAGCAGAGCGTGGCTGCCATTGCAGGCGAGCTGCAGCGCTATGTGCCGGGACGTATCGTCGTGATTGGCGAGCGATTGCAGCAACTGCAGCTCACCGGCGTGTTCGAGCTGGACGACCTCGATGCACTGCTGCGCAACATCGCCGCGCTGGCCGGGGCGGAACTGATCCGTCTGCCGCTGCTGACCGTGATCCGCTGAGCCACTGAGCCACTGAGCCAACGGCAAGTGCTGTAACCCTGCATCAGCCGCGACACGCAGGAACACGAAGCGCCAGGAAAAATTTTTGCTGCTGACGCTGCAAGTTTCGCCCGCGACGGTCGTCTATAGGAATGAGACTTATTCTCATAAAGTCAACGCCGGTACATCCGCGCGTCCTCTTCCTAATCGCCCGTCGGATCCATGAGCCCTTCCAGCCCTCCTCGTCGTTCTTCGCGACTGCCCGCCCTGCTCGCCGTCAGCATCGCCCTGGCACTCAACGCACCGTTGCATGCCGCCGCACAGAGCAGCAGCACCAGTGGCCCCAGCCAAAGCATCGCATTCGATCTCCCCACACAGCCCCTGGACAGCGCATTGACGCGTCTTGCTGACCAAGGTGGCGTGCGTATCCTGTTTGTCTCCAGCGATGTTGATGGCCTGCAGGGCACAGCCATCAAGGGCCAATTCAGTGCTGCGCAGGCGCTTGACCAACTGCTGGCTGGCAGCGGACTGGTGTGGCAATGGCGCGAGCCCGGCACCGCCGTGGTGACGCGCAGCGGCGCCGCTGCCACTGGCGCAAGCACCCCGATCGTCACCGGCGCCCTGAGTGTGACCGGCCAGCAAGGCATCGAGGCCACCGGCGCGCAACGCGATCTGCGTGGTCAGGACGAGGTCTACGATCTGGACTTGTCCACGGCGTACCTCGGCCGCACCGAAATCGAGCGCTACAAGGGCGCAACGCCCTCGGATCTGCTCAACGGCATCGCCGGCGTCTTCAGTGGCGATGCCCGCAACAGCGGCGCGCTCGATGTGAACATCCGTGGCGTGCAGGGGCCGGGACGCGTGCCGGTCACCATCGATGGTACCGAACAGGCGGTTACCGCCTGGCGCGGCTACAACGGCATCGGCAACCGCAACTACGTCGATCCCAACCTGATCGGCGGCATGCAGATCTTCAAGGGCCCATCGCTGACCCGCAACGTCACCACCGGCATCGGTGGCGGCGTGGTGATCAAGACACTGGACGTTGACGACGTGGTGCCGGAAGGCGAGTCGTTCGGCGGCGAGTTCAAGATCGAAGGCAGCAGCAATGCGGTGGCACCACGTTTGCCGGGCCGGTTGTACACCGGCATGAACCACCGCGACGTGCCGGAACTGGCCACCGGCAGCCCGGCCAATGACCCGACCCTGCGCGTGCAACCGCATACCGGTGGCGGCGGTTACAACGTCTTCGATGGCGAGGATCACGCCTATCGGCTGGCGTTGGGCTGGAAGTCGGACACGCTGAGCCTGTTCGGCGCCTACGCTTACCGCGACCGTGGCAACTACTTCGCCGGCAAGCGCGGCGCCGGCTACTACTCGCAGCCGGTAGAGAACATCGGCGCCGGTGACTACATCATCACCATGGCCAACCGCCTGCGCCCGGGCGACGAGGTAACCAACACCTCCAGCCAGATGGAATCGTGGCTGTTCAAAGCCACCTGGAATCCGACACCCGACCAGGTGCTGCGCTTCGGTTACCGCGACACGCTCTCGCACTACGGCGAGATCATGCCCTCACGCATCAACCGTACCGCGCTCGGCCTGCCGCAGTGGTCGCTGAGCCGGGTCGATTCCACCGCCTACAACCTGGAATACAAGTGGCAGCCGCTGGACAGCCGCTGGATCGACCTGTACGCCAACCTGTGGCGCACCGATACCGACAGCAACGCGAACACAGCAGGCAGCTACCCAAATTACTGGAATGCGGTGACCCAGCCGATCGTCATGAACGGCGCGCTGGATGATTCCACCAATACCCGCAACGGCCTGACCCTGAGCAATCTGTTCCGGCTCAGCGATACGCTGGACCTGACTGTCGGCGGTGACTTCCAGCACGAGAAGCTGCGCTCGCATGATGCCTACATCGGTCCCTCGGCGGCGTGGCGCATGTTCCCGCGCGCCGGCCGCCGCGAGGAATGGAACGCCAACTTCAACTTTGAATGGCGACCTGCAGATTTCCTCAAGATCAATGCCGGTGCCCGCTACTCCTCGTACTGGGCTTACGACGATTTCCTCGCTGACCATCCAAACAAGTTCCTGGCCTCGGTATCCGGCTATCAGGCCACCTACCAGACCATGTCTGCGGAGGAGCGCAGCAATGCCGAGGCACAGAACCGCAATATCTACCAACTGTGCATGGCGATGCCGTTTTACTGCCAGATCTTCAACATTCCGGTGGGGATAAGCGAAGCGGACTTCGTCGCCGCCAACATCAAATATGCTGCCAAACAGAAAACCATCGAATGGCTCCCTGACGCCCAAGGTAGATTCCACCGCGCAGACAACCCCTGCAGCAACGGCGCGCTGGCCGGCGTAGCCGATCTGTTCGAGGGCGGAAACTGCAGGATCGGCAACACCGCCAACCCGATCGCTTCCAGGTACGCCGTGGCAAAGAAGCGACGTGATGGCGGCTGGGCACCGTCGCTTACCGTTACCGGTCTGTTCTCGGACTACAGCCGCGCCTATCTCAGCTACAACGAGGCACTGCGCTACCCCAATATGTTCGAGAGCGTCATCGCCTTCGGTGCCAGCGTCAGCCCATTCCGCGACCTGAAACCCGAACATACCTACAGCTACGAGCTGGGTTATATCCAGGAGCTCGGGCATCTGTTGGGCGATGACACGATTGCCGACGTCAAGCTCAGCTATTACCACCGCCGCACCGATGACCTGATCGAGCGCGACAACAACTTCCTGTTCCGCAACATCGACAAACAGCTCGTGCAGGGCGTGGAGTTCCAGGGCCGTTATGACAATGGCCGCTTTTTCACCGACCTCGCCGTTGCGCATACGTTGAAGAACGAGGTCTGCGATGAACACACCGCCATCACCATCGACCCCAACGTCATCGGCACACCTACCTGTGTCGACCAGGGCTTCATCGGCAGTTGGCTGCTGACCCAGGCCTCGCCGGAGACCTCGGCCAATTGGTCGCTGGGCGGGCGCTTCCTGGACAAGCGGCTGGAACTAGGCACGCGTGTTGTCTATTACCAGCGCCGCAAACCCAACCGCGACCTGGAGGCATTTGCCGCGGTCACCAACCAGAACCTTGCCGTGTTCAACGTGCCGTTCTCCTGGGATACCACTTGGCTGTTCGACGCCTATGCCAGCTACCGCGTCAACGACACCGTACAGCTTGAACTGATCGGCACCAACCTCAGCGACCGCTACTACGCCGACCCGGCCACCCGTTCGCTGCTGCCCGCCCCTGGCCGCACGCTGAAGCTGAGCGTGACCGCGCGCTTCTGATCATCCCGTAGCAACAAGGAGTCCGCCGCAACCCAAACCATCACTGCAGTTCTGCTTTTTCCTTCATTACATCAAGAGAAACATGATCATGAAAATGCACAAGCGCATCTCCCAACTCGCCCTCGCCCTGACTGTGGTTTCCGTGGCGGGCACCGCCGCGGCTGCCAACATCGTCGGCACCCAGTCCACGGGGACCGGTGCGTCGTACATCACGGTCGGTGCGTCACAGGTACCGTTCGGTCCGCATACCGCCGGCATCTCCGGCGTGGGCATTTCCAGCTATGCCGGCGGCGCCAAGGTCGACTTCCAGGGCCTGACGCCGTCCAGTGCCGCCACCGTGCTGCACCCGGGCACGGACAAGGGCATGACCGTCTACAAGCTGCACGACCCGATCACCACCGGTACCCCGGGTGATCCGAACAACCCGGCGCACGCAGGCCTGGGCAGTTTCAACTTCGTCAAGGTCGGCACCGGCGATGTGTGGTTCGGCGAATGGTCGACCAATGGCAATACCGGCAGCCCCACCTACCAGAATCGTCAGGTCTATTACGTCGGTGACAAGACCGGCTATACCGCCGCCACCGGCACTGCGGTTGGTTACACGCTGACCGGTCTGCACCAGTACGGCGCCAACACCAACCTGACCGGCAGCCTGACCGCCAACTTCAGCAGCCGCACCTTCCACGGCGATCTGTCGATCGGCGCAACGCAGATCCGTCTGGGCAGCAGTGGCAGCCAGATCGCGTTCGACACCAACGGTCATTTTGATGCAGCCAACGCCGGTCAATGGGTGATCCCAGGCAACTTCGTATACGCCACTGGTGCGGTGAAGGGGGACTTCTTCGGTGCGGGCGCGGCTGCCGTCGCCGGCATCGTCGATTTCGGCAATCCCGCCCTCAACATCGCCTGGGGCGGCACCAAGAACTGACGGATAAGCCTTTCCGTCAACCGCTGTAATTCGACTGCTACCGGCAAGGACCAGCCAGTGTCCGCCAATCCTTGCCTCCCTCGATGGCCATTGCATGCTTTCTTGTTCTTCAACCGGTCGCCGACGCCGGTCCCTGTTCGCACTTCCCGCCGCACTGCTGCTGGCAGGATTGTTGCTGCCCGTCGCGAGCTCCGCACAGGAGCAGGCCGATACCCGCCGCCTGCTTGACCAGCATATCGACCAACAGGCGCAGGCCCGCGAGCGCGAGCTGCTCAAGGACGAACTGGATGCCGAGCGCCCGACGCTGACCATCGATGGCGAGCGTCATGTCATCGGCCACAATGCCGACGACCTAGGCCGCGCACTGTATCTGGCACTGCAACAGCGGCAGTGGAGCCTGGCAGCAAACTTCCTCAACGAATACCTAACCCTGCCCGATCACGACAAGCTGTTGGTGCACTACGCACAGGGCGGCTTGCTGCGCATGCAGGGAAAGCACGCGCAGGCGATCGCCGAGTACCGCGCCCTGCTCGCCTTGCAGCCGGACTTCATGCCGGCGCAGCTGGAACTGGCCCGCACCTTGTTTGAAGACCAGCAGGATCGTGAAGCCGAGGCGCTGTTCGCCGACGTCGGTACCAGCATTGACGCCAATGACCCGAAAACCGAGGGCGTGCGCACCACCATTGCCAGCTTCCGCCAGGCCCTGGCCCAGCGCGAGCGCTGGAGCGGCTCCTACGCGGCCGGACCCAGCTGGACCGACAACGCCAACCGCACCTCGGCCAGTCGCACTTGTCTATTGCTGCTGATCACCGGCGATTGCCTGATCGAACGCAAGTTACCCGAGGCCATCACCGCCACCGGCATCGACTACGACGCCACCCTCAACAAACGCCACGCACTGCGTGGCCATCACGGCGTCTACCTGCGCGCAATCGCTTTTGGACAGAACTACCGCGACAACAGCGCCTACAACGAACTCAATGCCGCGCTGCAAGCTGGCTACAGCTTCCGCAGTGCGCGCCACACGGTGGCGCTGGCACCTTCGTTCGATTACTACGCGCTGGGCAATAGCGCCTTGTTTGGCGCGCCGGGCGTGCATGCGGAATGGAGCTGGACGCCAGGGAGGCTGTCGATGCTGAAGCTGGAGGCAGATTGGAAGGACTTTCGCTATCGCCAGCGCGACTACGCACTCAATCTCGACGGCGTGCAGCGCACCGCCTCCGCCACCTACTTCCGTAGCCTTGGCAGTCATTGGATGGCCTTCGGCGGCATCGATGCACTGGACAGCGAATCGCGCGACCGCAGCAACAGCTACCGCTCGACAGGTGCGCGTATTGGCGCATCACTGCAGTGGCCGGAAGGCTTCAGCCACACCTTGTTCGCCTCCTATCGCCGCCGTAGTTACGACCTCTACAGCCCAATGCTCGGCGTCCGCCGCGATGACGACGAACGCAACTACACGCTGATCATCAAGGCCAATCGCCTGGCCTTCGCTGGCTTCACGCCCTTGCTGAGCCTTCGCTACAACGTCGTCTCCAGCAATGTCGACTGGCTCTACAGCTATGACCGCAGCACCGCCAGCCTGAAGCTGGAGCGCAGTTTCTGACCCCACCACTTCCTGCACTTCCGGGAATTGCATATGAACGACAACAGCACCGTCATCTCGCGCAGCCAGCAACTCAAGGCGGCAACCCACAACACCCATGACAGCCTGGACAAGCGGGTGATGGCCGCAGACATCTTCGCCAATCGCGACAACTTCGCGCGTTTCCTGCGCGTGCAGTACCGCTTCCACCGCGATATTGATGCGCTCTACGCCCATCAAGGGCTGCTGGCCTTGATTCCCGACCTTGCCGAACGCCGGCGTCTGCCGAAGATCGCACTCGATCTGCAGGATCTGGGCAGCGATATTCCAACGCACAGCGCGCCGCTGGTGGACGCTGATATCGCCCTGCCCAATGCCCTGGGTTGGCTATATGTTGCCGAAGGCTCCAACCTCGGTGGCACCGTGCTGTTCAAGCTTGCACGCGACCGACTGCAGCTGCATGCCGACTTCGGTGCACGTCACCTCGCCGCGCACGCCGACGGCGCCGCGCGCCACTGGCGCAGCTTCACCGCCGCGCTAGATGCGGCGCCACTGGTGCCCGAGCATGAAGCCTTGGTGGTGGAAGGCGCACGCAGGGCCTTCCAGAGCGTACGCGGCTACGTCGAAGACGAGCTCCATACCGACCCGGTGCCGGTGCCCTGATGCGTTGGCTATGGTTCTGCGCAGGCTGCTGGATGCTGGCACTTGGGATCATCGGCGCGCTACTGCCGGTGATGCCGACCACCATCTTCCTGATTCTGGCGCTGGCCTGCTTCGCGCGTTCCTCACCACGGCTGGAACGCTATCTGCTGCAACACCCGCGCTACGGCTACAGCCTGCGGCTATGGCGCGAGCAGGGCGCAGTCAGCAGCAAGGGCAAGGCGTTCGCTGCACTCGGCATGGCCGTGGGTTACCTGGTTTTCTTCTGCACAGCGCACCCCGGCTGGAAACTTGCGCTGGGCGTCGGCCTGTTCTTCATTGTCAGCGCCGGCTACGTGCTGTCGCGTCCCGCACCGCGTGCGCTCATCCACTGAGGATATCGATCATGTCCCTGACAACACCGAGCGGTCTGCCGCTGCCGAACCGCAACATCCATTCGGCGATACTGCGCGGCGCCGGCATCCGGGTGACCTCGGCGCGGATTGCCACCTTGCGGCTGGCGCCGTTGGTGTTGGCCGCACACGGACGCCTCAGCCCGCAGCTGTTGCATGCCGCGGCCCTGGAGCAGGGAGACATGCATGTCTCCACCAGCGCCTTCTACAACACCTTGTCGGCGCTTGGCGCAGCTGGTCTGCTGCCATCAATCCAGCAAACAGACCTATCGCTGGCAGCTGACAGCGCGACCATCGAGGAGCACCCATGACGACCCACCTGCCCAGCAATCTCAGCCCGTGGCAGATGTTCCTGCATGCCGACTGGGTGGTACAGGCGGTGATGATCGGCCTGGCCATCGCCTCGCTGGCAACGTGGACGGTATTGGTGGCCAAGCGCCGGCAGCTGCAGCACGAGGCGCGCAGCATGCAGAACGCACGCAGCGCGCTCGCGTTGGCGGAGAACCTGCCTGCAGCATTGGCGACGCAGGGACAGGAAAGCAGCATCGCTTTAGCCTTGCTGGCCGAGGCACAGGACGAGTTGCAACGCTCGCCGAGCGCTGGCAATACCGATGGCATCAAGGAACGGGTCGGTTCGCGCCTGCAGCGCACCGAACTTGCGCATGCACGCCAGCTGCGCAGTGGCACCGGGCTGCTGGCGACCATTGGCGCCACCGCGCCCTTCGTCGGCCTGTTCGGCACCGTATGGGGCATCATGAACAGCTTTGTCGGCATCGCCCAGGCCAACACCACCAATCTGGCCGTGGTCGCACCCGGTATCGCCGAGGCCTTGCTGGCCACCGCGCTTGGGCTGGTCGCGGCAATTCCCGCGGTGGTCATCTACAACCAGCTGAGCCGGCAGCTTGCAGCGCTGCGTGGCGACAGCGGCGACCTGTCAGCCAGCGTGCAGCAGCTGGTCTCGCGCGACCTGGACCGCCGTGCCTTCAAGCCCTCCGGAACGCCTTGAGCATGGCGATGAGGACCGACGAGCAGGACGATATCCCCGATGAGAATCACGAGATCAACGTCACGCCTTTCATCGACGTGATGCTGGTGCTGCTGATCATCTTCATGGTCGCCGCGCCATTGGCCACCGTGGACGTCGCCGTCGATCTGCCGGCATCAACGGCGCAGCCGCAACCGCGAGCCGATGAGCCGGTATACCTGACCGTGCAGCAGGACCTGTCGCTGCGCTTGAACCAGGACCCGGTTGCTGCACCGGCCCTGGCCGCGGCACTGGATGCACTCACTGCCGGCAACCGCGAGCAACGCATCTTCGTGCGCGCCGACAAGGATGTCGCTTACGGCGACTTGATGGACACCTTGAACAGCCTGCGTGCTGCCGGTTACCTGAAGGTGGCCTTGGTCGGGCTGGAGCAGGCCACGCCGTGAACTGGACACCGCTCGCGGCCGAGGGCCCACGCTGGGGTCGCAGCCTGTGCATCGTGCTTGGCGTGCATGCACTGGCGGTGGGCGGCGCGACGGTCTGGTCATCGTGGTCGCCGCCACCTGCGCTGCCCTCGCCTCCGCAAGCAGTGATGGTGGAGCTTGCGCCACTGCCGAGCGCACCACCGGTGCCGCCAACCGATCTGGCACCGGGACCGCTGCAACAGGAACAGCAGCCGCAGCCCGCGCAGGCAGCGGCGACACCGACGGCGGCAGTTCCGCCGCCCTCGCCCATCCAACCGGCAGATGCAGCGCTGCCACCGCCAGCCGCCGAGCGACAGCAACAACGACCTGCCTCAGTGGAAACTGCCGAGGTGCTGCAATCAACTGCGCCACCCAGCGTGCAGGCCCCCAGCGGCACCCGCTATGCCGCCCGGCAATCTTCGGCCGGTGCTGACACACCGTCACAGGCCAACTGGCAGGCGTTGGTGCTTGCACACCTGCAGCGCTACAAGCGGTATCCGCGCGCAGCACAGCGGCGTCGCAGCGAGGGCGTGAGCCTGGTCGAGTACGCGGTGGACCGCAGCGGCGGCGTGCAGTGGGCACGGCTTGCCCGCAGCAGCGGCAATGCCTTGCTGGACGGCGAGGCGCTGGCTGCCGTGCAGCGCGCCAGTCCGTTACCGTCGCCACCGGATGAAGTGCAAGGCGATCCGGTGCAGATCACCACGCCAGTGGAGTTCTTCATTCGCTGAAGCTAGCCGCTTGGACGCCATGCGCTCGTTCGCTTGCTGGATGAGCAACATGCGTCCTTGCTGGCAATTGCGTGCAGCGAGAACGACAAGGCCCGCCCGGATCTACAGCCGAGCGGGCCTTGTCATTGCATGCGGCGTTCTCAAGTACACCGCACTGTGTCAGAACCGATAGTTGAAACTCGCCTTCAGCGTGCGGCCCGGCGCCAGCATGGACGAGCGGGTCAGCGGATCGATGTAGTACAGGTTGCCCAGGTTGGTCCCCACCACTTCAACCGTCGCACGGTCATTGACGCGCCACGTTGCGTACGCGTCGTAAGTGGTGATGCGCCCCCACTGCAGCGGCGTGTTGAGGTAGTAGGAAATCGTCGCCGACTGGCTACCGTAGTTATCCTTGAACACACTTTCCTGCGGCGCGTGGTGGACGATGCGGCTGCCCAGCTCCAGCTTTCCGTCGAACAAGCGCGTCCCCACCGTCCAGTTGAAGGTGTAGCGCGGGATTGCCATGGTTACCAGGTAGCCACCGACGAAGCCGGTTTCCACACAGTTGGAGACACCGCCGGTGTTGTCCAACAGCATCGCGGTGTGCTCGTCGCAGACGCGGTTTTCCAGATTCCAGGCACCGCTGATATCGGTGAAGAAGCGGCCGTTGTCAAAGCGACCCTGCACCTCGACGCCACGAATGGTCTGCTCGTCGATATTGGAGAAGGTCAGCTGCGGGCTGCGCTCGATCACGTCGCGGGTGCGGTGGTGGTAATAGGCGATCTTCAGGTCCGCCAGCGGGTTGCCATCCAGCAACTGGCCGAAATCCTGCACCCACGACACCTCGGTGTTGAAAGCATGCTCCGGCTTCAGTCCGTAGCTGTCCTGGACGCTGGAGAAGCCAATGGTGCTTTCAAACAAGGCAGGAAAGCGGCGCACCTGACTGTGGCGCAGGTAGACGCGGCTGTGTTCGCTGAACTCATAGGTCGCCGCGAACGACGGCACCCAACCAGCGCCACGCTGCCTGCGTGCGGTGTTGTCTACCGTGGCGAAGGGAATCAGCTCACCATTGACGCTCTGGCCGGGATAGGGGCCATCAGACCAGCACTTGCGGCCGCCGCTGAGCTCGACGTTGCTGAAGTCGATGGCGCCGTTGATGCAGGGATTCCCGGCGCGGGTGTAACGGCCCTGGCCATCGTGCTGCCACAGCATTTCATTGTTGGCGGTATAGGTGGTGCGGCTGCGGACTTCGTCGAGGGCGGGATTCAGCAGCTCGGCGACAAACTGCTCGCGCGTGTAACCAAATAATTCCTCGTAGAAGGGCCACTGGCTTTCCATGATGTCCGTCATCTGGGCGACCGAGGTGTCGATCTCGGCCTGGGTGTAGTGCTCCAGCGTATTCCACTTCATCACCCGACCCGAGGTCTCCTGGCTGCTGGTCGGCAACACGCCGGCCCGCTGCTGGCGCGCGAGGAACTGATCGTACGACTGCCAGTTCTGGTAGCGCACACCCGCGCTGAGCAGCAGTTTGTCGATCGGCCGCCATTCAAACAAGGCGCTAAGATCGTACTCACGGCGCCAGCCAGCGCGCGGCTTGCCGCGCCAATAGCCGGTGATCTCCGGATCGTTGTAGGCGTCCTTGGAGCTGAGGGTTTCCTTCTGCAGGTTGCCGCCGACTGTCAGGTCCAGGCGGCCGCTCAGCTGCACCTTGTTGTCGAACGAGAAGCCGGTGCGCGCGTTCTTGCTGTTGGCTATCGCGGTGTTGCGGAAGTGGTCCGGGGTCACATAGACCTTATCGACGTCGTTGTACCAGTTCATCCGATCGTTGGGCAGACCGCCGCTGCTATAGGTCGCGCTGTCGGTATCGGTGCGCCAGAGGTTGGCGCGCAGGTCCACCCAGTCCAGCCCCGGGCGCCACTTGTATTCCAGGTTCACCGAGCGCGCATCCACCTGGCTCAGCGGCCACTGCGGGATGCCATCGGTGACGGTGCTGGCCCACTGGATGCGCGAAGGCATGATCTCGCCATAGCGCGACTGCGTGTCACGCACGTTGAGCTGCAGCACCTGGCTGTCGCTCAAGCGCCAGGTGCCCTTGACCAGCCACGATTCCATGCGGCTGGAGGAATTGAGGATCTCCGACCCCGGCACATAGACCTTGGCCAGGTAGGGCACGTAGTCCCAGCTGTTGGTCGGTTCGTTGTCATAGAACGAACTGCCATGCTTGCCGGCGAAGTGGTTGCCCTTCTCGCGGAAGGCGTAGGCCGCCATCAGGTCGAAGTTCTCCTTGCGCAGACCCAGCGCCAGGCGCCAGGCCTGGTCACTTCCGAAGCTGCCGCTGCCACTGGTGCGCGGATGCTGGTACAGGGTCGGGTCGTAGAAATTGACCTGGCTGGCGGGGAAACCCGGCACGCTGCCCAGCGGCTTGCCGGTCAACAGGGTCGGCAACTTCGGATCGATGGCGTTGTCGCTGGCCTCCAGCTTCAACTCGCCGCCGAAGCTCTCGCCCTCCAGCAGGATGTCGTCGACGTCCAGCGTCTTGATCTGCACCGCGCCGCCCACCGAGGTGTTGGCACCACGCAGCATCGCCGGGCCCTTGATGACCTGCATGCCGCCGATCAGGCTGGGATCGATGTAGTTGCGGTTATTGGCGCCCATGTAGCCGCGCCAGACCGTCAGCGCCTGCTCGGTGCCATCGATGGTCAGCGGGACCCGGCCCGGGCCCTGGATGCCGCGGATGTTCGGGTCCAGCGCGCCGCTGTTGCGGGCGTCGCCGCTGTAGACGTTGACCATGCCCTTGAAGATGTCGGCCGGTGCAGCGCCCTTGTAGCGTTCGATCTGCTCGCGCCCGGCGTAGACGGTGGACAGGTCCAGATCGTAGACATCGTCGTAGCCGCGTTCATCGCGTTCGATGCCGGTGGGATCGGCCGAGCGCTCACCACCGACACGCAGCGTGCCGATCACCACGGCGTCACCGTCAGTGCTGGTCACGCGCTGGATGCTCCACGCACCCGGGCTGACTTCGCGTGCCACCAGATCCGTGCCCTGCAACAGCCGCGCAAGCGCTGCGCGCACCGTGTAGTGGCCCTGCAATGCGGGCGCAGCGCGACCGGCAACCAGTGCCGGGTCATAGCTCAGCGAAACACCGGCGGCGGTCGCGGTGTCATTCAATGCCCGCGCCAGCGGCGCGGCCGGGAGGTTGAAGCTCACATTGCCTTCGCTGGCTGCAGATGTGCCGCTCTGGGCGAAGGCCGGCTGCGGCAATGGCAGCGAAAGCGCGACCAGGCAGGCCAGGGCCAGCGAGGTGCGGACAACAGGGGGACGCGAAGACATGGCGGGGTCCGTGACAGAAAGGAATAGAAAGGGTTCACTTCCTTGCCCGGCCAACCGGCAAAAAGGGACATCCCCGGCTCAGGCGGGGTCGACCATCACCCATAGGCGGCTGCGGTAGCGCACGCGCAACGGGAAACCCGCCTGCAGCAGCGAGAGCACGGTATCGGTGTCGTCCAGCTGGAACACGCCGGACACCAGCAGGCCGGCGATCTCCGGATCACAGCGCACGACGCCGCTGCGGTAACGCGCCAGCTCGGACAACAATTCCCCCAGCGGCATGGCCTCGGCATGCAGCACGCCCTGCACCCAGGCCAGGCTGTTGCGCTGTAGCGCGCTGACCGCGCTGATGCCAGTCGCGTTGAAGACCGCCTGTTGGCCTGCGCTCACCAGTTGAGCGACATCGCCGCGATCATCGAGCTGGATCCGCACCGCGCCCTGCTCCACCGCCACGCGCGCATGGTCATCCCACATGCGCACGGCGAAGCGCGCGCCCAGAGCAGACAGATGCGCGTTACGCAGCTGCACCAGCAACGGCCGCGCTGGAACGCGATCATCCGTCGCTTCCTGCAGCAACACTTCACCGCGCAGCAGCTGCACTTGCCGCAAATGTTCATTGAAGGTGAGTGCAATTCGCGTATCGGTATTGAGCTGCAGTTCGCTGCCGTCTGCCAGGCGCAGCGCGCGCCTCTCACCGATGCCGGTGCTGCCATCGGCAACAAGGTGTTGCCAAGGCTCGCGCTGCCACGCCAGCCGCGCCAACGGCGCACCAAGCATCATTCCCACGATTGCCGCCAACGCCACGCGGCGCCCCTGCAGCGTACCGCGGGCCTGACGCAACGGCGCACTGCCTACCGCACCGGGCACATCGTCGAGCAGACCAGTCAAGCGCTCCGCGCGGTGCCAGGCACGCGCATGCATGTCGTTGCTGGACAGCCAGTGCTGCCAGGCCGCGCGTTCCTTGGCATCGAGGTCGCCTTCGCGGAAACGCAACAGCCACTCGGCCGCTTCGTGCAACACGGGCGTGGGAATGGGCGCATCGATCCTGGCCAATGGCTCCTGCATACCAGTCAGTCCATGGCCTCAAGGCAGGCCGCCAGCGCCAGCACGATGTCGCGCTTGATGGTGCGCTCGGTGACACCCATGCGCTCAGCGATCACCACATAGGTAAGCCCATCCAACTGCGATAGCAGGAAGGCCTCCCGTGCCCGCGCCGGCAGTGCATCCAGCATGCGGTCGATGCGCAGCAGCGCCTCCAGCGCGATCTGCCGCTGTTCCTCGTCAGGTACGAAGCACTCGGGCAGGCTTGCCAACACCTCCAGCCACGCCCGCTCCAGCGCGCGCCGCTGCCACAGATTGATGACCAATCCATTGGCGATGCGGGTCAGGTAGGCACGCGGTTGCTCCAGCGCCGGCAACTGCGGCTTCTGCAGCAGGCGCATGAAGGTGTCCTGCGCCAGATCCGCCGCCGCCTCGTCCGCAGACATGCGCCGCCGCAGCCACTGCAGCAGCCAGCCATGGTGGGCGACATACAGGCCCTGCAGGGCATCAGGCGCCGATGCCGGCGAAGCGTTGACCATGGGTAAGTGTTGCGAATAGGAATCACTATCATCCAACAAACAGCAACTTGCACGCAACTCCTGCTCTTGCCGGAAACAACCGCTCCAGGCAAACAGGCGCAGTGACATGCGGCAGGAACGCAGGCAAGGCGATCGACGGGATGGCTTCAACCATGGTGGACATGCCGCCAGCAGCATCAAGCTGCTCCCCGATTGCTCCCACCTGCACGCCACAGATATGCGTCGGTACGACTCCCACTGAAGCACAGCGCGCCCTGCCAGATCGCGCGACTCAGATTGAATTGAGCATCACTGTCCAGACAGCGGCCATTTGCGAGTGACTCCAGAGAAGCAAAGCCACCTCAAGCGCATCAACGTCAGACCAACGAAGTGCGCTGAGCCCCCCTGGAAAGAAAAAAACCCCAGATTTCTCTGAGGTTTCAGTGCGTCCTGGGACTGACCCGGACTTCAATCTGGCGCCCCGGAGGGATTCACAAAAACAACCCATCCATATGATTATTTTGCGTTTTCATCGCCAACTAGAATCACAATGCCCCCATATATGCCCCCGCGCAATCTCGTGTCAACGATTGCAATCCGTAACGCACAATTCTTGCTGAACCGGCCATAAGCAACCAGCATTCCCTAAACCGCATTGGCCGGTGAATAAGCTGCACAGCGCCGATATGCGCGCCTCTTTGACTAGCGGGCCAACTTAGTAGCTCCTTCTCCCTGTCGACGCTAACTCGAACAACACAATACTAAGAGCACGCGCAAATTCTTGTGTAGTTCGAAACCTATTGCCATAACAATCTGGCCACGCACTATCAACGAAGCAAACTGCCATGCCCAGCCTCACCCGACCTGCAGCTACCGGCCGGAACCAGGCGCAGAGCGTACTCTCGTTGCCAAAATGCATTGGATGAGTCCCGCCCCTCGGGAACGACTCGACGCCCCTACACTACGCGCCCCTACCCACCCTTGAAAGCCAGATATACATCCCCAAGCTTGAGTTTGGGATGGCGTGCCGCAACCGGTTCGAGCTTGTTTCGGTCGCAATATCTGCGACAGACAAGCGGGAGGCTATTCCGCATGGGCACCGGAAAACACAAATACATCCACGTCGACTGGGTCGATCGGGTAAAGGGACACGCATGGCACGGGAACACGTAGGGCATAAGGATATCGTCAACTTCGCCGAGGACCGCGTGAACCTGCCGCGCGACAGTGCGAATGAGTTTCGCGCGCAGGCGCGTAGGCTACGCGAGCGCTTGGAAACGTATCTTGCCGAGCACCCCGATTTCACTCTAAAAAGAATGATGCTGTCCGGCAGCCTCGCCAAGGGCACCGCGCTACGCTCGCTCAACGACATCGATGTCGCCTGCTACATCAGCGGTGCCGACGCGCCGCAAGATGTCAGCAAATTGTTGGACTATCTGGCCGAGCGGCTGCGCAAGGCGTTTCCCAACTTCAAGCCAGAACAGGTGAAGCCGCAAACCTACTCGGTCACGGTCTCTTTCGCAGGAACGGGACTGGATGTCGACGTCGTCCCGATCCTCTACAACGGCGATCCGGATTGGTATGGCAACCTAGTCAGCCAAGAAGACGGCTCCTTCCTACGCACCAGCATCCCTAGGCATTTGGAGTTCGCGAAGAAGCGCAAAATCGCCCAACAGACGCATTTCGTCCAGGTGGTCCGACTCGCCAAATTTTGGGCGAAGCGCCAGAAGACGGAGAACTCCGGATTCCGATTCAAGTCCTTCATGATAGAGATGGTGATGGCGAAGCTTTGCGACGACGGTCTGGACTTCTCAGACTATCCCGAAGCAATGCAACACTTCTTCACCTACCTGGCGCGTAGCGATCTTCGCGAGCAGATTGCCTTCAACGACTACTACCCGCTGTCGAGCATCGGCACCTTCGCCGAGCCAGTGAGAATTATTGATCCTGTCAACCAAGCCAACAACGTAGCGAAGCTTTATTCCCGACAGCAGGCCGACGCGATCGTGGATGCTGCGCTGGATGCAGGCGATGCGATCGATGCGGCACTCGCTGCCCCCAACAAGCAGGAGACCGTCCGCTACTGGCAGAAGGTCTTCGGTCCCTCGTTCCAGGTCTGAGGATCCCATGAACAGCTATACGGTCTCGCAAACCAACACCTTCACCGTCACCCATGCTCGCCATATGGCAGCCAAGGTAGCCGCTGACTTGAAGCGCATGCAACGCTTGTATGGCGAGCCCAGCGATGTCGACATCACGACCTACGAAACCGAGGTCGTGGAGCTCTTGAAAGCGGGCTATCTCGGCACGGTGACTTACGGCTACAAGCGCGACGGCCAATGGATCGAACCTACGCTGCGATACTCGGCCAAGGATCTAGCCGGCACCGATGGATATGGCGACGACCCTGGCAAGGTTCGGCCCGGCAAGAACGTGGCGAACGCGACGTTTTATAGCTACCTGACCTACTCGTCGACCTGGTCCAGCCTCAACTCGACACAGCAGGACGCTTTCAAGAAGTCCCTTCCGTTCCAGCGCGGGGGCGCGCCCGAGCCCACCGTTAATGGCTTCTTGGCACCTGATTTGACCTACACCGCCGGTGGCAAGGCACTCGACCGTTCTAGCGTCCGGAGCTACTGATGAAACCCACTCTCGATGAACTATTCGATCAGCGCCAGACCTATCCTGACACCGATGCTCGGACGCGGCTTAATCGCCTGATCGGGCTGGAAGAACAAAAGTCTCGCCTGGCGAAGATCCTCGGTCTTTTGGTCCATCCAGCAGGATTAGAAGCTTGGTCGAAAAAACATCACCCGGGTGCGACTGCCTTGCTCGACACCGTCCTGCGCCGTCCGCCGCTGGTCATCCTTGCCGGCGACGTGGGCTCGGGGAAGACCGAGTTGGCGGAAACGATCGGTGATTCCGTGGCGCGCCAGGAAAAGATCGATATCACTCTGTTTCCGCTCAGCCTGGCCACCCGTGGCAAGGGTCAGGTGGGCGAAATGACGCAGTTGCTGACGGCAGCAATCGATTACACGCTCGCCGAAGCCAAAAAACTGCAAACCGTTCGCGGCGCTAAAAGCAATGGCGGCATAATCCTGTTCGTCGACGAAGCAGATGCGCTCGCCCAGTCGCGCGAGTCCTCACAGATGCACCATGAAGATCGCGCCGGAGTCAACGCCTTCATCCGCGGCATCGATCGTCTGGCACAAGCGAAGGTGCCTGCCGCCGTCATCATTTGTACTAACCGGTTGAACGCGCTGGATCCCGCTGTGCGACGCCGTGCGGCGGATATTCTCACCTTCGCACGTCCCGACGAAGCGCAGCGCCGCCACGTGCTGTATGAGCGGCTTGAACCGCTCGGCCTTTCGAAGGCACAGATGGATGGCCTCGTCGCTGCCACTGGTGCAGGCAACGGCCACGATGTCGGGTTCACCTTCTCTGATCTCACACAGCGTCTGATCCCGTCGATCGTGCTCGATGCCTATCCCGAGCGAGCCGTCGATGGCAAACAGGCGATCGAGATTGCGCAACAGATGGCGCCGACGCCTGCATTTCGCGATCATGCCTGAGGGCATAACATGACCCAGGCAAACACGGCACGGCGCGAGGGCGACGACTTCCAGGCAAGGCAGTTCTGGCTGCGAGCCGGTCGTCTACTCGATAGCGAGAGCCCAATCGTCCGCGTAGGGTTCGAGTCCGGCCCTCGAAGCTACGACGATATCTGGATCGAGTATGACCGCGGTCGCGGTCCGCGCACGCTCAATGGGAAGACGCTGCTGCGCGAGCACATCCAGTGCAAGTGGCATACAACGCCCGGAAGCTACGGCTACCAACAGCTCATCGATCCTCTTTTCATCAACGCTGAAAAGAGGTCATTATTGCAGCGCGCACACAGTGCTCATCTCACGCACGGCACTTCCGAAGACCCCGTTCAGTTCACGCTGTTAACGAACTGGCAGCCGGACCGGAACGATCCGTTACGAGCCATCATGGGCACCCGGTCCGGCGCTATTCGGGTGGAGCGATTGTTCGACACCAAGACGGACAACAGCAAGACAGGGACCGTCCGCAAGGAGTGGCGGGAGCATCTGTCGCTTGATGATGAGGCCTTGCGACAGTTCGCCGGGGTGCTGGCGTTCCGCGCGGCCAATGATTCGCTGGATGATTGTCGTGACCAGTTGGACACATTGTTCGGTCTCGTCGGCCTGCGTCGCATTCCTGCGCACGAAAGTGCATTCCCATATGACGACGTCGTCTACAAGTGGCTTGGCCAAGGTCGATTGGAGTTTGACCGCGCCAGTTTCCGGCGCGTATGCGAAGAGGAGGGCCTGTTTGCCCATGGAGGGACACCTCGCCCTATCGTCTACGGCGTCAAATCCTTCAGCCATCCGGTAGATCGCCTTGAAGATCGGTGCACCCGCGTATTGGATTTCGTGCCTGACTTCGATGAGCGATACATCCGCGACGAGGCAGAGTGGTCGAACACACTTTATCCCGAGCTCAAAAGATTCCTGCTACAAGCCGCCCAGGAAAGCGATAGGCCGCGTCTGGCACTGGATGTGCACGCGACCTTGGCGTTTGCGGCCGGCTCCGTGCTCAATACGAAAATCGGCCGGGTCATTGAGATGGAACAACGCTCGCCGGCGCGCCAGATCTGGGCGGCGGATGATGCCGATTGGGATCACGCCTGGCCGAAGCTTGAACTGACCGAAATCGTCATCGATGCAACGGCACCTGAAATCGCGATTGCCGTCGCCGCGACGCACGACATCGCCGCGGATGCGAAGTCCTACATCGAGCGCTCCCTTCCCCTCGTCGGCCGACTGTTAGTACTCAGGCCTTCCGGAGGCTCAGGACCGGCTTCAGTGCTCAATGGGCGGCACGCCTTCGAGCTGGCGCGCTCATTGGCCGCGCAGGTCAAAGCCAACGGAAGCGCTGCATCCGGGAAGACCACGCACTTATTTATTGCCGCACCCAACGCACTCACCTTCTACCTCGGACAACATCAACTGCTAATGGGTCCTGTGCGTTTCTACGAGTTCGACTTCGACGGAGCCCGGGGGCGGTCCTACAAGCCCTCCCTGACCCTGCCAGTGGTTTGAACGTTGGCTGCGTCGATAGGGGGGCGCAGCTGAATTTGCCAATCGAGCACTGACACATGTCTATTTACATCCGGTCGCAAAGTGTCCGACTCAGTTCGCATGACGTCTTGAGGATAAGAGTGGCTGCTCACGAATCAATCTACTTCTCGACTTTTGGGGATTCTCGTTCTTCAAAGGCCGAGCGATGACCTCGTGAAGCAAATCGTCAAACCGTTGTCCGCGCTCGCCTCCCGACATCTAAGAATCAGCTGGCCACAGCACTACTTCGCCAGGAAAAATGTCTCGAACATATGGTGCTGCTCGGCGCCTGAAAAGGTCGAGGATTGGCAAGAATAAATCGCTCACAGCACACACGCAGGCCGAGCCGCGAAGCGGCTTCGGCTTAATGAATTTTAGGCATCAGCCGAAGATGGCCAGCAAGGGGGGAATATATATTGCCAGCTGGGCTCCAATCGCACGAGCGTGTGCAGATTTTTGTGTAAACGGGATTCGGATTACAGCTGAGGGAGCCGCCCCTCAAACTGGATGGTAAATCGGTTCAGGGCTGCCTTCCAATCACGGATGGGTAAGGTCCATCGTTTGCTGATGTTGCGCAACGCGAGGTAGAGCAGTTTGACGAGAGCTTCGTCGCTCGGAAACGCGCCGCGGTGCTTGGTTAGTTTTCGTAGCCCCATGTTCACCAACTCGATTGCGTTGGTTGTATAGATGACCTTACGGATCTCGGGTGGATAGTCGAAAAATGGGGTTAACCGTGTCCAGTTACGCCGCCAAGACTGGCCAATCGGCAGGTACTCCTTGTCCCAGCGTGCCTCGAACTCGGTGAGCCGTTGCTCAGCTTCCTCGGCGGTGGCGCAGGTGTAGATGCGCTTGAGGTCGGCCGCCACTTCTAGTCGCCGCTTCCACGACACATAGTTCAAGCTGTGCCTGACCATATGCACGATGCATAGTTGCACCGTGGTGTACGGAAACACTGCCTCGATAGCCTCAGGGAAGCCCTTCAGGCCGTCGACACAGGCGATGAAGATGTCTGGCACGCCGCGATTACGTAGCTCCGTCACCACTTGCAACCAGAACTTCGCACCCTCTGTTTGGGCCAGCCACAGGCCCAGAACTTCCTTTTCACCGCTCATCGTTATGCCGATGGCCAGGTAGACCGCCTTGACTCGAACTGCACCGTCTCGAACTTTGACGTGGATGCAGTCCAAGTACACGATCGGATAGACCTGATCGAGCGGGCGCGCCTGCCACGCCTTGACCTCATCCACCACTGCGTCTGTGACCGATGAGATTAAGCTCGGCGACACCTCGGCCCCGTACATCTCCTCCAGGTGTGCCTGGATCTCGCGCACGGTCATCCCTCGTGCGTACAGTGACAGGATCTTGTCGTCGAACCCACTCCAACGGGTCTGGTGCTTCGGAATTAGCCTGGGCTCGAAGGTGCCTTGGCGATCGCGTGGCACCTCGATAGGCAGCTCGCCAAACTCACCCTTGAGCGTCTTGCGACTGCGGCCGTTGCGAGTGTTGTCAGCACCGTTGGCCACCGGGTCGTGTTTCTCATGCCCCAAGTGCTCGGTCATCTCTGCATCGAGCGCCTTCTCAACCAGCAGCTTGGTCAACTGCTTTAGCAGGCCGTTCTCGCCGATCAGGTCCTCAGGTCTCTTGTAGTTAGCCAACAAGCTGCTCAGCAACTCATTGGGTACTTCATGTTTGCGTGAACTCATGGTATCTCCAGGTCAGATGGCAGTTTCCTGCCGGTGACTCGTTTACACAAAATCTAGGACAGGCCCGGCTGTCGGGTGAGCACTTCAGTGTGGACGGGACGTTGATCCAGGCCTGGGCCGGGCACAAGAGTTTCGTGCGCAAGGATAGGGATGAGGAGGACGGCGGTTATTTCAGGGGCCGCACGCGTAGCAATGAGACGCACGCCTCCACCACCGATCCGGATGCGCGGCTGTATCGCAACGGCAACACGGCCAGCGAACTGCGCTATATCGGGCACACCCTAAGCGACAACCGGCATGGGTTGATTGCCAATGCGCGGGTGACGCGGGCCGATGGATATGCCGAGCGCGAGGCGGCCAAGGCGATGCTGGGCGATGCGCGCCAGGCAGCGGCCGAGGACGCAGAGGTGACGGCGGGCGCGGACAAGGGTTATGACGCGGCTGAGTTCATCGAGGCGCTGAAGGCGATGAAGGTGGTGCCGCATGTGGCGCAGAACACGTCCGGTCGCCGCTCGGCGGTGCCCGATGAGATTGCGGCCAGCGATGGCTATGTGCTGTCCCAGCGCAAACGCAAGCTGATCGAGCAAGGCTTTGGCTGGGCCAAATCAATTGGCCGTATCCGACAGGCGATGGTGCGCGGGTTGGAGAAGGTGGACCAGATGTTCGTGTTGAACATGGTCGGTTACAACCTGGTGCGAATGCGGAGCTTGGGACAGGTGCGCCCGCAGTCCGGGGCAACGGCGTGAAAATGTAGATTCAAGCCCGTTTTTCGCCCCGTGCCGGGCCTCGAATACGCCGGCTTCCGGTGTGCTGACCGGGCGCTTGGCCAGTGAGGCTTCAATCGCCCGCAATGCGCCGTTTTGCGATCGGTATTTCAGCAGCCTGCTAGTGATCCGGGTGGCCGAGAGACTTGGGGCGTGAGTATTCGTAAGAGTCCGCAGCGGCAGTGATCTATTTCTCTTTCTCGATCGACTTTTGTGGGGCGAACTGAATCGCCACCTCAGAGGAGGGGCGATTTGACCCTGTTCGGCAGTTTCGATCAAAGGGAAACTGTTGCTGGCTAGTGAGCCCGAGTTCGAATATGTTTGATTGCAGAGGTACCATGAAAATTGGAGCCTCTGGTCGACCATGGACTCTCAGTCTCATCCCGTGCACTTTGATTGACTATGATCAGTACGATGCGTTTGGACTATGCCTCCTTGGAATTGCTGCGCCAGCACCACCCGGCCTGGCGGTTATTGCGTGCTGATCATGCGGCGCTGTTGGCCAGTTTCCTGCATCGAGTTTTCGTAGCGCCAAACGTGCGTAACGTCGCTCAGGCTGACCTAGTGGAGGCCCTAGAGGATCAGCTGTTTGGTCTGCGTCAACAGCTGGGCAATGACGCTTTTCCAAGGGAAGCTCTGCACTATCTCGATGACTGGGCGGCCAATGACAAGGGCTGGCTGCGCAAGTTCTATGGACCAGATTCGGATGAACCGCTGTTCGATCTGACCCCCGCTGCGGAAAAGGCGATCCTGTGGCTGGGCTCGTTGGGCGAGCGTGGTTTTGTCGGTACCGAGTCGCGCCTGCTCACCCTTTTCGAACTGCTGCGGCAGATCAGCGAGGGTACCCAGACAGACCCGGTGGCAAGGGTGGCAGAACTTCAGCGGCGTCGGGCCGAGATCGACGCCGAGATCAATCAGGTGCTTGACGGATCCCCGCCCTTGCTGGACGACACAGCGGTGCGCGATCGCTTCCAGCAGTTTCTGCAGCTTGCGCGGGAGCTACTCGGTGATTTTCGCGAAGTCGAGCACAACTTCCGTCAGCTAGATCGAAGAGTGCGCGAGCGCATCGCGCTTTGGGAGGGAGGCAAAGGGGCATTGCTTGAAGAGGTTATGGGCGAACGCGACGTTATCGCCGAGTCCGACCAGGGGCGCAGCTTTCGGGCGTTCTGGGACTTCCTCATGTCCAGTCGCCGGCAGGAAGAACTGTCTGGGCTGTTGGACCGGGTGCTGACGCTGCCCGCAGTGAATGAGCAGCAGCCAGATGCACGGGTGCGACGCGTGCACTACGACTGGCTTGAGGCTGGTGAGCATACGCAGCGTACCGTAGCTGAACTCAGTCGTCAGCTACGCCGCTTTCTCGACGACCAAGCATGGTTGGAGAATCGTCGTATCATGGATCTGTTGCATTCGATCGAAGCCCATTCCTTGGCACTGCGAGATGCGCCAAATGCTGACATAGTCATGCATGTTGATGGAACTTCTGTCTCGGTTGAACTGCCAATGGAGCGCCCGCTGTACACAGCCGCTCTACAACCTAAGATCGTTGACGTCGTGCTAGAAGCGGACGGCGCTGACGTTGACGATGCCGCGCTCTACGCGCAGGTTTTCGTGGACAAAGCGAGACTGGTCCGCCATGTCCGCCACGCGTTGCATGGACGGAGCCAGATCACGCTGGCCGAACTCGTTCGAATGCAGCCGATGCAACAGGGACTGGCCGAGCTGATCGCTTATCTGCAACTCGCCGACGATGACTTTAAGAGCGTCGTCGACGAAAACGTGCGTGACCCAGTGGACTGGGTGGGGGTGGATGCTGAGGGACGCCCCTATCATCGCCAGGCGGGTCTGCTACGCGTGATCTTTCTGGGAGCCACATGATGGAAAATCTCTCCGCTTCGCATGCCGGTGACGGCCTTCCCGTGCTCGCGGTGAAGCTGCTTAAGGGAGTGCTCTATCAGGAGTCCGATCCTCCGCTATGGGGTAGTCTGCTCGCATTACAATCACAGGTACGTGACTATCTTTCCGTGCTGGGATTGGAGCTGATCCTGGACGAAGCCGAGGGTTACGCTTTTTTGCGTTCTCGACGTCTAGCTGACGCCGACGATGGTGCCGCCGACGCGATCCCAAGACTCGTGGCACGCCGACAGTTGTCGTTTCCCGTTAGTCTCCTGCTCGCATTGCTGCGCCGTAAGCTGGCCGAAGCCGATGCCAGAGGTGGGGATACCCGACTTGTGCTCACACTCGAGGACATCGTCGAGATGATGCGGGTGTTCCTGCCTTCATCAAGCAACGAAGCACGGTTGTTCGACCAGCTCGAGGCCCATCTTGGGAAGATCGTGGAGCTTGGCTTTCTGCGTCGTATGAAGCCAGCGGCCGGGCATGTTGGCTCGCAACCTGCGTTGTATGAGGTACGTCGTATCCTAAAGGCATTCGTGGATGCGCAGTGGTTGGCGGACTTCGATGCGCGCTTGGCCGCGTATCGGGTGCAAATTGGAGGTGGCGCAGATGAACCAAGTTGAAGAGCTTGTTTACGACGATGTTGCGCGTCCCGTGCCAGTTGAGGCGGAGCACACCCAGGGGCCCTTAGCTGGCTTCCGACTCCAGCGTCTTGAGGTGTTCAATTGGGGAACCTTCGATCAGCGGGTGTGGACGCTGGCCCTGGACGGGAGTAACACGCTGTTGACTGGCGACATCGGTTCTGGCAAATCCACGCTGGTCGATGCCGTTACCACCCTGCTGGTACCGGCCCACCGCATCGCCTACAACAAGGCCGCGGGTGCTGATAACAAGGAGCGCTCACTGCGCTCGTACGTGCTTGGTCACTACAAGTCCGAGCGGAACGAAATCACCGGTACGGCCAAGCCCGTAGCGCTGCGCGATCTCAACTGCTACTCAGTCATCCTCGGCGTGTTTCACAATGTCGGCTACAACCAGACGATCACTTTGGCACAGGTCTTCTGGATGAAAGATGGCGTGGGACAACCGGCGCGGCTCTTCGTAGGCGCCGAACAGGATTTGTCGATCGTCAACCACTTCTCCGGCTTCGGCAGCGAGATCTCAAAACTGCGGCGGAAGTTGCGAGGGCTGGGTGCCGAGGTCGAGGAAAGTTTTCCGCCCTACGGTGCGTGGTTCAAGCGTCGTTTCGGTATCGACAGCGAACAGGCGTTGGAATTGTTTCATCAGACCGTGTCGATGAAATCCGTCGGGAACCTCACCGATTTCGTGCGCGGGCACATGCTCGAACCCTCTGACGTCGCGGCGCGTATCCAAGCATTGATCGGCCATTTCGATGATCTTAACCGCGCTCATGAGGCAGTGCTTAAAGCGAAGCGCCAGGTAGAGCTGCTGGTGCCGTTGGTAAGTGATGGTGAGCGCCTTAGTGGCCTGTTGGCGGAAACCGAAGGCCTGCGTGCCAATCGTGATGCGCTTCATGCGTACTTCGCAGGGCTCAAACACGATCTTCTCGAACGCCGTCTGGTCTTGCTGGGGCAAGAGCATGCAAGGCATACAGATCAGTTGCAACGATTGGAGGAAGGCCTCATCCGCTGCCGTACGGACGAGGTGGAACTCCGACGGGCTATCCATGACAACGGCGGCGACCGCCTTGAACAACTGGATGTGCAGATCCAGAAAACCACCAATGAGCTCAGCCGCCGTCGTCAGCGGGCCGAACAATACACCAACCTTCTGCGAGAGATCGAACAGCCGCCAGCGACTGATGCCGGTGAGTTTCAGGCCCAGCGTCAGCAGCTTGGTGGCTGGATTGAGGCGGCTCGTAGCCAGGAAGCGGATCTGGATAACAGACGCACCGAACTGGCGGTACAGTTGCGTGATGGTCGCGAAGCCCATGCCCGTTTGGTTGAAGAGATCGAAAGCCTCAAGGCTCGCCGCTCCAATTTGCCCTCCGATCAGATCACACTGCGTCGCAGTTTGTGTTCGGCCTTGGAGTTGGGGGAGGAGGCTTTGCCCTTCGCGGGCGAGCTGATCCGAGTGCGAGAGGACGAACAAGCATGGGAGGGCGCGGCCGAGCGCCTGCTGCGTGGTTTTGGCCTGTCGTTGCTGGTACCAGACGCACACTATTCGCGCGTCGCCGATTGGGTTGACCGCACCCATCTGCGCGGTCGGCTCGTGTACTACCGAGTACGGGATCGCAGACAAGGTGGCCTGCCTTCGCCACACCCACACGCACTGGTTCGTAAGCTGGAGATTCATCAGGAGACAAGCTTTTACGACTGGCTGGAACAGGAGTTGCACCGTCGGTTCGACATTGCGTGCTGCGAAACACCCGAGCAGTTCCGTCGAGAAGTTCGTGCTATCACCCGTACCGGGCAGGTGAAGATGGCGGGCGAACGACACGAGAAAGATGACCGGCATCGACTAGATGATCGGAGTCGCTACGTGTTGGGTTGGAGCAATGCCTCCAAGGTCCGAACGTTGGAGGAGGAGCGCAGAGTGGTCGAGCGTACAGTGGCAGAGACCGCTAGTAATTTGTCCAATCAGCAGAAAAGGCAAGATGAGCTAAAGGCGCGCCAGACGACGCTCGGAAAGCTGGAGGTATACGATGAGTGGCGGGAAATCGACTGGCGCGGACTGGCCACGGATCTGGCCAACCTTGAGGACGAGAAGCAAGCGCTGGCAAACTCGTCAGACCAGCTGCAACGGCTTAGCGAACAACTCGAGGAAGTGCTGGCGCAAATCGCACGCGACGAACATGAACGGAAGGATCATGAAGGAAAGTTGGGCGGTGTGGAGCAGAAGCAGACCGATGCCCGGGACCTACAGCAGCAGAGTAGGCAAGTTCTGGGTGCCCCCGACGGTTCACTGCATGCCGAACGTTTCCAAGCGCTGGCCGAGCTGCGGGACACAGCGCTAGGTGAGCACCAACTCAGCGTGGAGTCTTGTGATAACCGCGAGAGCGAATTCCGCCGGTGGTTGCAGGACAAGCTAGATGCCGAAGACAAACGGATCGCCCGGTTGCGGGAGAAGATTGTCAACGTGATGGGCGACTTCCGACGTGAGTATCCGTTGGACACGGCGGAATTCGACGCAAGTATCCAAGCCCTCGATGAGTACGGAAAGATGCTTCAGGCGCTACAGGCTGACGATTTGCCACGTTTCGAAGCCCGATTTAAAGAACTGCTCAATGAGAATACTATCCGTGAGATCGCCAACTTTCAGTCGCAGCTGTTTCGCGAGCGTGAGACGATCAAGGACCGCATCAATCGTATAAATGGCTCACTGGTCCAAATCGACTACAACCCGGGGCGGTACATCTTGTTGGAGCCGCAGACCAGCTTGGACGCTGACATCCGTGATTTCCAGTCTAATCTGCGCGGCTGCACCGATGACGTGTTGAGTACCGGCCAAGACGACCAGTACTCGGAGACCAAGTTTCTGCAAGTGAAGGCCATCATCGACCGCTTCCGTGGGCGCGAGGGCCTATCAGAGCAGGATCGGCGCTGGACAGCAAAAGTCACCGACGTGCGCAACTGGTTCCTGTTCGGTGCCAGCGAGCGCTGGCACGAGGACGATGCAGAGCACGAACACTACTCCGACTCAGGCGGAAAGTCCGGCGGGCAGAAGGAGAAGCTGGCTTACACTATCCTTGCCGCCAGCCTGGCCTATCAGTTCGGGCTGGAATGGGGTGAAGAACGCTCGCGCTCCTTCCGTTTTGTGGTGATCGATGAGGCGTTCGGGCGCGGCTCCGATGAATCGGCACAGTACGGGCTGGCCTTGTTTGCCAAGCTCAACCTGCAGTTACTGATCGTTACTCCGCTGCAAAAAATTCACGTGATCGAGCCATTCGTGTCTAGTGTTGGTTTTGTCCACAACGAGGCCGGCCGTGCATCGAAGTTGCGCAATCTTTCAATTGCCGAGTACCGCGCTGAGAAAGCGCGGATAGCCGGATGAGCTGGACATCAGCGACGGACTTGGTCGCACAGGTTGGCAAGGCGTGGGATCGCGGCGCATTGCTGGCTCCCTTGGCTGGTGGTGAGTCGCCGTTTCCATTGCGGCTGAGGCTGCGCGGCCCGACTTCGGTGGACTTGGTCGATCGCTTTGAAGACGTGCGGGTCTGGGTGGCCGAACTGCACGCTCTGCGGAACATCCGCATCGAGACGCGCCAGTTCAGCCACCGCGTACGCGGAAAAGCCGTTCTTCCGGTTGAAGCTTGGGTCGATACGTTGAGCGATGCGCTCCTGCTGATCGATCGCCAGGATGAAGCTGCCGCGTTCGAGGTGCAGGTTCAACAGGCCCGGGACCGCCAGCCGAGTTTGCTCGGTTGGTTATACAAATGGCCGTTGCGCGCGTTGGCCTTGGGCAGTGATTGGTCGCGCTTGCTGGATGTCGTCGCTTGGATGCTGAAGCATCCGCGTCCAGGCATCTATCTGCGCCAGGTGGATATTCCCGGCGTCCATAGCAAGTTCATCGAGAATCATCGTAGCGTTCTAGTCGAGCTGTTCGATATCGCCCTTCCAGAGAGTGCCATCGATGCATCGGTTAGCGGCGTCGCTGGCTTTCATCGGCGCTACGGCTTCGTTGCCAAACCAGAGCGAGTGCGCTTCCGGTTGCTCGACCCGGCGCTTTCGCTGTTGCCGGGCGTGATCGGAGGCGATATCACCTTAGATGCTGACAGTTTTCGGGCCCTGCGCTGCGGTGCTACGCAGGTGTTCATCACCGAGAACGAAACCAATTTTCTAGCCTTTCCTCCGGTCAACGGGAGCATAGTCTTGTTCGGCGCCGGGTATGGGTTTGATGGGCTGGACGGAAACACTTGGCTTCGGCAGTGCCAGCTGTACTACTGGGGCGACATTGATACACATGGCTTTGCAATTCTTGATCAGCTGCGCGCCCGCTTTCCCGATGTACAGGCATTTCTGATGGATCGGGTCACACTGAAGGAATTCAAAGCGGTATGGGGGCGCGAAAAAGATCAAGTGACACGCGACCTACTTAGGCTGCGCAATGAGGAGCGCAGCTTGTACGACGATCTGCGTGACCAACGAATTCGCGAAAATCTACGATTGGAACAGGAGTTCATCGGTTTCGAACATTTGCATAACGCACTGGAGGCGCTATGTTGAGGCGACACAAGGCCTATTTCCCCTGTTGTGAGCTTGAGTAAGCCTGTCGCCTTGAGGGGCATTGGTGCTTTTAGTCGTCGATTCAGATGCTGTTTTCGCTAAGGCTGGAGTGCGGGAATAGCGTTTCGTCGTCGCCTAGATGTGAAGGAGCGTTCCAATTCTTCATTGATTAGATTCGATGCGGGCTGAAATGTGTACGAACCGCCGCGTTGGTCGAAATGTTCTATTTAAAGGTCGATCTGGCTAGGAACGCACTAGGCAGGCGTTAGTCGAAGTCCACTTTTGCTGAAGGGCTCTATCCGGCCCAGAGTAAATCTACTCGGGCCTATCTGGTTCGATTCGTAAAATCGATACGCCCACGTCGCTGGCGACCTGCCGTATTACATCTTCGCCCGGTATCGGGCATGTGCAGGTTTTTGTGTAACTCTAAACCCGTTGCCACAAAAATCTGCACATGCCCAGCGATGGGCTCGGCGGCCGTACCAGTGTCCGCTCCTGGCCGCGCAGGAACGATGACGCTGTGAACTATTGCACGCAGTTTCAGCGCACTTGGAATCCTGGTAGCAGAGGGCATACACTACCCACGGCGCCCGCCTTGCTTGCACACGAGCAAAAACCGGCCGTATCCCCTGATCGATTCTTCTTCTGGCCAGCTGCCGGGAACTTAAACGTGTGCGCCTGACCCGGATCGGCTTGGCCATCGAGGACGAGTCATGACCATAAAGCAATATGCGTTTCACCTCCATGGACACCTTCGGGCGCAGGCTTTCGCCTCGCTCACCCGCAGCCAGGTCCATGAGCTGTTGGCGGCAGCCGCCGGATTTGCTACCCATGCAGCCTTCCTTCACCAAGCCGTCTGGTGCGATGTGGACTGGCGCGACACCGGTCTCACGCCGCATAAGGACCGGATCATCCAGCGATGTCTGGACTTTGGCATGTCACCCGATGAGGCGGAGCGCACAGCCCAAGGCCTGACTAGTTTCCTCGATACATCCGGCTATGCGCCGATTCGCTTCGAGGAGCTGATTGATGCGCTTGCGAGCGAAGAAGACGACTGGCTGGATACTGACAAGCCAGGCTCGGCGGTCGTCGCCAGATGGGTGTCTACCGACTTAGTCCATCGCATGTCGCAAGGCTTTGGTGCATTGCTAAGCGAGCTTCCCTTGCTGCTAAGGGGATTGGAGGCGGCCACCTCACGCGGCATAGGTGCTGCACATCTAGCGACCGCCTACATACTTGAGGCATATGGACGGCTGCCAGAGAAGGATGACCGCCGCTTCGGTCGCGAACTGCGTAGGCATGGTCAGTGGTCGGTCGAGCCAGTGCGCTTCGCCGAAATCGCCGCAGGTACAGACAGATTTGTTCAGGTTGTGGCCAAACATCGATACCACCTTCTGGCTGCGGCAAGGGGCGGGGTTAGGCATGCGTTGCTGCTCACCGCAGAACGTTACGGCGATCCTGGTGCGCTTGAACTTGAGCCATCGGATGAAATGGATCCGTACGCCATGGTTGACTTGGCCGATACGCACGGTCGACCCGAACTGGCCTATCAATGGCTAACTGTGCTCGCACGCGACGGCAATGTATCTGCCATGCGCACGCTTATCGAAGACCGGGAAGAGTCCCCCTTCCGAGCTTGGGTCTGGATGCACCTATCGCGGATGCTGGATCAGGACCTGAGCCAAGACAGACATGAAGCGATCAACGATGACGGAACACCTTATGACGATGATGTCGGCGGACCAATGTATGTCGGGGGTTTTGACAGAATCAGATTGGTACCCATCTCAGGAACGGAAAATAGGCGCGCTGAAGAAGAGGCTGCTCAACTGTTCGCGGTAATCGAAGAGCGCTACGAACTAACCTGATCAAATGGGTTTATGGGCGGGCTCCATCAAAAGGGGGCTCGTCCAACCCTTCGCATAGAGGTTCGCTATGCGAAGGCCTTGCCAAAGAGAAGTATTGAGACCGCCAATCAGCGCAGGGCACCTCTGTTCTGCTGTGAAGCGGTCCAGCGCCATCTTCACGTCAAGACCTGATCCGGAGCAATGCCTCCGGAAAGCCCACGAAGATCAAACCCGCGCTTCCTTGATCAACCTTCGGCGACAGCTGTGCACTACCTTGAACTCGTAAGAACTGTTATCACGCTGGTGGTTGTTGCGACTGATAAAGCTGAAGCACTGGGCCGAATTGACGTGACTGGAGGCATTTGACGGCTTCAACTTCTAAGGCGGAGCCGCTCCGCAATCTCTTCCAGAGAGACAGAGGGCTGCAAGGATGCAGCAAATGCCCGGGCGACCTTCTAAAGGTTTCCACTTTTTTGGCCGATAATACGACCGGCGGGAACCGAGCTAAGGCCCGTATTGTGCCGCTGGGTCGGACAATCAACAAGGATGTATTGTGCGCATGCGTAACAAAACAGCTGGAAACGCTGGGGTACCAGCGGGGAATGTGTTCACGCTAGCGGTAGCCGGTACGGTCAGTGCAGGCAAGACAACGGTGCTCAATGCACTACTTGGGCGTGAGCTACTGCACTCAAGCAATGAGCCGGCTACGGCCAGCCACACCGTTCTTCGTCACCGGCCCCACGCACCTCGCGTGGTCTGCGGTAGTTACAGCCGCAATGGCGCACTGGTCGACTTCCACCGTGGCATGAATGCCGCGCTTTACCGGCGATGGAATGCGCACGCCCAGGTGGCACGCATCCATGTATCCGGCAATCTTGGGTATGTAGCCGGTGCTCGCGGCAAGCTGGATCTGCACGACCTTCCCGGGGCCAATAACAGCCTGGACAGCGAGCACTGGCACCTTGCGACTGGAGCCCTGGCCACCGTGCCATGGCAACTGCTCTGCTTCGTGCTGGACGCCACCGCACCGGGTACTACCGACGAGCATGCGCTTCTACAGCACGTCCACGCCATTTCCGCTTCACGCCCCCAGGGCAGGTTGTTGTTCCTCCTTAACAAGGTTGATGAAGTGGACCCCAACAGTGATGGGCCGCTGGAAACCGTAGTTCACAATGCCCGACAGCGGCTGTCACGGTTGGGGTTTGATGCCCCCTGGGTAGTGCCCACCATGGCGCGGGTTGGGCTAGTGGCACGGATGAAGATGGCTGGCGCTGCCGTGTCTGCGCGCCAGTCCATGCACTACCAGACTATGGTGCCGCTACTCCCGGCGAGTGCACAGGCCCTGGCGGCCGCTGCCCACGTGCCGGAGCGCGCGCGCTCGCGTCTGCTGCAGCAGGTGCAGGCTCCGCACTGGAACGCCTTTCATGAAAGCCCGCCACTTCGGCAACTTCCCCGTTCCCTGCTTGCCGCTTCGGTCATTGCCAGCGGTATCAGCGCGACGGAAGACATCATTCACCACTGCCTTGCCCACCCGTGAGTGCCATGACCCAAGTAGACATCATCCACAATCCTTTCACTGTTGAAACCACCTTCCTGATTGATGGGGTGGAGCTGACAGACGGTGCGCGCCTACACCGCTGCACTAGGCTGCGCATGCAGCTTTGGGTGGACCAGCTGTTCCAAGACCTGAAGACCATGTTCAACGGATACGACACCTTCAATGTGAGCTTCACCGGCGTAGAGCCGGACTTCCGCGACTTGGAAGCAGCCGCACAGTCCGCGCGCGATGCCAACATGAAGGTCAACCTGAGATGGGTGCCGGCAGCGCCCGCAGAGGCAAGGCAGGCCGAGGTTGAGAACCTTCGCGCGCAGGTATTGGAACACCCGGGGTATGTGTCGGTGCTGAAAGACGACGCCGCGTCCCGGGCGGCGTTGCACGACTTGGGCAACAACGACTTTGACGTGTACGTCGTTGCCACTATGTCCTCTGGCAAGTCCACGCTGATTAACGCCATGCTCGGGCGCGACCTGCTGCCGGCAGGCAATGAGGCCACCACCGCCACAATTACGCGCATTTACCACGACGAAAACATCGCCGCCGGGCAGTTCCGTGGCAGGCGCTTTGACGCCTCCAACGAGTTACTGGACGAGTGCGAGGATCTGGATCTGGCCACTATGCGTGCTTGGAACAAGGACCCGGAAACCAGCCTGGTGGAAGTGCACGGGCCCATTCAGACCGCCCATCGCCAAGGCCACGCACGGCTTGTGCTTACCGACACGCCAGGGCCGAACAATGGCAGCGACGAGGCCCATGGCGTCACCACCATGCGCTACATCCAGGACACCACCCGCAACCCTTTGATTCTTTACGTCCTGAACGCAACCCAGCGTGGCATTACCGATGACTCGCGGCTGTTGAAGCTAGTTGCCCAGACTATTGCAGATGGCGGCCGTCAGGCCAGTGATCGTTTCATTTTCGTGCTAAACAAGATGGACGCTCTGGATGTGGAAGCCGGTGACGACGTGGCCGGAATGCTGGCGCGTACGCGCCTATATCTGCAGGAACATGGCATCCACAACCCACAGATATTCCCTCTGTCTGCCTATGCATCCCGGTTGATACGCTTCCCGGAAGCAGTGTTGTCCAGCAAGGAACGCATCGCCAAAGCATCGTTCTTAGATTGGTTCCAGAGCGAGCCCAGCATGGACCTGGCACAGTACGCCCCGCTACGCGTGCGTGAGCACGGTCCGGCCGACACCTCCAATGCCACAGCGCTGGAACGCCGCAGCGGGCTGCCTGCGCTGGAGGGAACGGTGGGTGCCTACGTCGAGAAGTACCACCTGCCGGAACGGTTCAAGCGAAGCCATGATGCTATGGCGCGTCTAGTGGACGAGGTCATCAACCGGCACAAAGGCATTGAGGAGCTGGAAGCCGGCAACGTGCAAGCCTTGGCCGCTGAAGTTGAAAAGCTACGGACACGCTACGAGCAGAGCGTGGATGGTCAGGCGCTGGCAGAACAGCTAGGCCGTGACCACCACGAGCTGACGATAGACGCGGAGAAAGCGCTGGTGCGCATTTCTGGCAAGCTGAACGCTTACAACCGCGAGGACATCGACAGGTTCCAAGGCAAAGTCAGCCCTGCGCAGGCGCGGCAGTTGGCCAAGGAATGGGGGGAGCTCATGAGCTTTCGCTTTAAAGAAATCCTTGGCGCGTACCAGCTTGCGTTTGAGGCCGAGCAAGATGCGCTTAAGAAGGACCTGCAGGAGCGTTACCAAGCGCTAGTTTCGGATAGCGTGGGAGATGTCGATGAGGTGCAATTCCCGGCGTTGGCGCGACTGATTCGCAGTGCGGGCAACCTATCGTTCGCTCCCAAGGTGACTCGCGACTATGTGAAAACACGCCCAGTGAAGACGGGCACGCGCGAAGTGATGGACCGCAAGCTGTTCAATCCGGTTAGCTGGTTCAAGGCCAAGACCGTGGACGTGTACGGCGAGGAGGAGTTTGTGGACTTAGCAGAATTCTACAAGAGCGAGCAGCAGGAGCCGCAGGCACACTTCAAGGGCCTGCAGGAGAAGGCCCGAGCCGCCATGGTCAGGGAAGGGCAGAAGCTGCGCGATGTATTTGTTGAACACGTACGCACCGAGCTCCAGCCGCGCGTGGCCGAGCTGTTTGACCAAGCCCAGGCCCGCATTGAAGACCGCGACCTGCGCGCAGCCGCACTGGCCGAGGCCACCGAACTTCGCGGCTGGAGCGAGGCCATCCGCCAGCGGCTTGCCACAACCCTGGCTGTACATGAGGCGCATGCATGAACACCACGGATCTGCGCACGGGCGAAGGCTGGTTAAACCTAATGGCCGATGTGGCCACGCCATTGGAAGCACTGGAAGCGACACTGCAGGCATGGCAGGCCGAAGAAGCTGTACTGGTGCCGTATGCCGCAACTGAGATGATCCCGGCACCCATGCCTGAAAAGGCTCACTGGACGGCGAAGTACTTCTTCCTCCAGGTCAGCCACGCCAGACGAAACTTCAGCGCCGAGCGTGCCCAGCACCTGCTGCGGGTACGTTCTCACCTGGAGCAATTGGGAGCCGCTGGCTTTGTGAAGCAGGTGGGTATTACGCCGCTGGCGAAAGACGAAGCCAACGCGGCCGCTGCGGCAGCAGCATTTTCGCCCTCGCCCAGCTTGGCGAGGGCGCTGGCTGCGAATGATGCCGGCATCATCCGGGCAGCGCTGGTGCTGGAGCTGGCAGATGCCAGGCTGAGTGGCGCATACCTGCGGACCGCCATGGCGTGTGCAGCAGATCAGAATTCAGCTGTATTTGTACCGTTCGAGGAAGGGCGGTTCAAGGCATCGTTGAATAGCAATCGAGGTACCTGGTGTGCCGAGTATCACGATGACCAAGTGGTGTTCCTTGACGCTAATTTCAGCATCGAGCGCTTCCTGCATGTGGTGGATATTCGCGAGCACTTGCGTCAGCAGGGAGCGGCGGGGTTTGTGCCGGTGGTCACGGCCCCGCTGGCGACAACCTTGCCTGCGTGGGCGGGTAGTATGGACACAGCGCGGTCTGCGCGGCATAGCGACGCACTCCGGGGAGACGCTCACACGGACACTAGGCCTAGCTGGGCAGAGCGCATTGCCAGACTCCTGGCGGCAGGGGTTGCGGCACTTGCGGCATATATCCGTGGGGAGCGCCGATGAACCTGCATTCTACCGCCTCGGTTGCATACACCGGCGTAGCCTTGCGCGAGCGCGCAGTGGCGGCGCTTGAAAGTGCGCGCATGCAGATCAACCGCACCTACCTTTCCGAGCTTGATCAATATGAGGTGCTGCTGCTGCCGCAGGACCAGAAGCAGCTCAGTGCTGCCACCGACGTGCGTCTATACCGATTGTGCCGGCTGGTGCATGAAAATCGCCAATCGGTACTCGAAAGCTTAACAGCGGCCTACACTGCGCTGGGAGCATCAGGCTACACGGTTATGCTGTACTTGGATTCTGACGGTGAAAAGACCGATGTGTTCATCGGCACACGTGGGGAGCCAGCCCGTTTTGAAGGCGACAGTGCTGGTGCGCTATTGCAGGAGGCATTTCGGGGGCATTTCGCAGGTAGTGCCATGGAATCACTTAGCGCCGGTGAAGTGGAGCAGACGCTACAGAACCTCGTGTCGCCACGCGCCGGCAGCAGTGGCTATGTTTCAGCGGTGACCGGCGTGCCTTCGCTGGCGACCGAAGACGTGCAGCGCTTTGCGCAGGGTCTGGAGCGCTTTCTGGACGCCGCCGAGCGCCGCCGCTACCGCGCCCTGATTCTCGCCGAGCCCCTGGAAAGCCGCCAGTTGGAGAACATCCGCGCAGGTTACGAACAGGTAGCCACCCAACTGGCGCCACTGCAGAAAATGAGCTGGAGCTTTGGTGATCAGGACAGCTACAGCGTTGGCATCACGCTGAGCCGCAGCGTGGGCGAAACGCTGGGCCAGAGCATGGGCCTGACGGAGACGACTGGGCGAAGCGATACCGTCAGCAGCAGCACAACTCACACCACCGGCACAAGCAGTGGCACTCAAACAGCAACCACTAGTTCGAAGGTTGCCGGTGTAGTCACTGGTATCAGCGCGGCTGGTATAGCGCTAGCTGCTCCTACGGGAGGCATTTCTGTGCCCGCTACTATGATGCTGGGATCGGTGGTCCGGGAGGCATTCTCTGGCAGCGAATCGCAGGGAACCAGCACGTCTGATTCCACCGGCACGAGTAACAGCGTCAGTTTGTCCAGCGGGAAGTCAAAATCCAGCACCACCTCCCGCACGTCCAGCGATACTGTTACCGATGGCCGGTCGGACACCACCACCGAAGGTTCTTCCCGCCAGTTGACCTTGGAGTTCAACGATAAGGGCATTGAGCAGCTGCTGCTCCGCATCAACCAGCATCTTGCTCGGGTGGAGGAAGCACGCACCTATGGGGGATGGAGTGCATCGGCGTATTTCGTTGCTGATAGCAAGGCTGGTACCGAAGCGCTGTCCAGCATTTTCCTCAGCCTGGTACGCGGCAAAAACAGCAGCCAGGAGGACTTCGCTGTCACCACGTGGTGCGATGATGCGCGCACACGGGTGCTAGCTTGGCTTGGCCAGCTCACCCACCCCATGCTCCGAAGGCAGCTGCCTGGCCACGGCGCCGCGCACCTGACCACGCCTGCAACGTTGTTGTCCGGGCGTGAGGTGGCACTGCAACTGAGCCTGCCGCGCCGTTCCACATCAACGGTCAGCGTGGTGGAAACCCAGGCCTTCGGCCGCCGCATCCAGCATGTGAACGGCACCGTGCGTGCACCGCAGGCTTGCACCGTGGCCTTGGGGAGAATGCGCCACCTATGGGAGAACCTAGCGCAGCCGGTGGCACTGGACATAGACCAATTGTGCCGCCATATGTTCATCTGTGGCTCCACAGGCTCCGGCAAAAGCAACGCGATCTACAACCTGCTCAAGCAGACCCACTCCGCCGGTGTGCCATTTCTGGTAATTGAGCCTGCAAAGGGCGAGTACAAGCATGTGCTTGGCCATTGGCCGGGGGTACGTGTACTGGGCACCAACCCCATGCAGGCGGAGTTGCTGCGGATCAACCCATTTGCATTCCCTGATCAGATCCACGTGCTGGAGCATGTGGATCGGATGGTGGAGATATTTAACGTATGTTGGCCCATGTATGCCGCCATGCCGGCCGTATTGAAGGACGCCATACTGCAGGCCTACTCGCATTGCGGGTGGGACCTGGATGCCTCATGCAACACGCTTGCACCAAGGGTTTTCCCAGGGTTTGCCGATCTGATGGAATCGCTGCAGCGGGTGATTGCTTCGTCGGACTATGCAGAGGAAGCCAAGTCCAACTACAAGGGCGCCCTGGGTACTCGTGTTCACTCGCTGTGCAATGGTTTAAACGCGCGGCTGTTCGGCACGGATGCGCTGGACGACAGCGCGCTGTTTGACGGCTCCGTGGTGGTGGACCTGAGCAGAGTTGGGTCCAGTGAAACCCGCGCCCTAGTCATGGGCATGCTAGTCATGCGACTCAGCGAACACCGCATGGCCACCGGCGGCATGAACCAGGCGCTACGCCATGTCACGGTGTTGGAAGAGGCCCACAACCTGCTGCCCTGCAGTGTGGCCAGCGGACCGGAAGGTGGCAGCATCGCGGGTAAGTCGGTCGAGATGCTGGCCGCCGCCATTGCCGAAATGCGCACCTATGGCGAGGGCTTCATTATTGCCGACCAGTCTCCACATGCCGTGGACATGGCCGCCATTCGCAATACCAACATTAAGGTGGTGCTGCGCCTCCCAGAGGAGACCGACCGCCGCCTGATAGGTGGTTCCATTGGTCTGAACGAGGGCCAGATGGCGGAGATCGCACGCCTTCCCTGCGGGGCAGCGGTCATTCACCAAAATGATTGGCTAGAGCCTGTGCTGTGCCAGATGGACCATCTGGCAACAGAATCGGCGCCATTCGTCCCGACCAAAACTGAGAGCACGAGAGTAGATGCCGGGCAATGGCGCACCCAGTTGGCCAATCTTCTGCTCGCCCGGCGCGTTCCACGAGCGCCGCGGGTGGACGTGCGTCTTCTGCGGCAAGGACTGACGGACATGCCGCTTTCCAGCCGGGTACGGTTGGCACTGGAAGCCATGCTGCAGGCACGTATTGAAGGCGCCCCAATGCCTGGCGATGCAGCAGAGGGATTTGATCAGTTAGCAGCGCTGCTGGTGGACGCTTGGGGCTGCCGCCGCGAGGTAGTGGCCATAGGGCGCAACGCGGTGGAGCTGCAGGCTATGCGCAGTCACCTGCAACGTGTTGTCAGCGAGTTGGCGCCGGAAGCGGGGCCGCAGATACGACTGGCAGTGGAGCAGTGCATGATGCGAGATATATATTCCACCGACCAGTCAAAAAAAGCACTCTATGCCGAATGGCACAGCTACATGACGGAAGAGACAGCATGATCGACCAGAGCGTGATAGGCCGCGATGGCGGCAGGAACGAGATTCCTTGGGGCAATGGCCAGATGGAGCGCTCCGAGGTGCAGATCGACACTCGCAGCTTGGACACGCCAGTGCATGTCACCCAGGAAACCCGTGGGGATCTCCCACCCGTTTCTGAGGACACCCGGACTGAGCTGATAGACAGCGGCTGGCCGGAATCGTTGGTGAATGACATTGGGAGCGAGGCTGAAGCCAACATCTACAAGAATGCCGGCCTTGAGGCGAAGGAAATCAACGGAAAGCCAGCGCTTGTGCGCACGGATATCGACCTTGAGCAGAGGGACTTCTTCGGCACCACGAACCTGGAGCGCATGGAGGCCGGGCTTGCGCCACTTGACAAGAACGGCAGGCCCATCGATCTGCATCATATCGGTCAAAGGCAGGATTCCTGTTTGGCGGAACTGACCAAGGCTGAGCACTGTGGCAGCGGGAACGACAACGTGCTCCACAACAAACGGCAGGAATCCATGATCAATCGTGATGGATTTGCGAAGGAACGCGCTGAGCACTGGAAAGCGCGCGCAGCCGACTTCAACGCAGGAAAATAAACATGACCCATACTTTCGACCAGCTTGAGGCCGCGCTCAATGCAAGCCAGGCCACTACCCGCCCGGCGCCGACCGAAGTGATTGACCGAGCCGAACAGCAATTGGGGCTTGACTTTGGCACCACGTACCGTGAATACCTGCGTCGTTTTGGCGTGATTGTTTACGGCAGCACCGAGGTCTATGGCCTCGGTGTACCTGACGACTACTACCTCAGTATCTTGGCGGCCTACGATGAACTGGCCCAGGATGCGAGCTACCCACTGGGCGCGTTGCCGTTGGTTGATGAAGGAGATGGCCATTACTACCTTTACGACACCACCGCCAAGGACATCGTGCTTTGGGCGATGCCTAAAGGCGGCCTTGTGCGGCGTATCTCAGAAGACCTAGATGCATTTCTACTGAAACGTCTAATTCAAGACCAGGACGTGTAAGGCTCTTCACCCAACTCCCGAAAAGGTCTCTCTGAATCTTTATAAGAAAATACGTGTCGTCTCGGCAACTATAGGCGACACGCTTGATGACTTGATCTTGCTGGTGGTTTCCTTCCACGGAGTTCGTCCAGAAAGCCAACGGCAGTCGAGAAGGCCAAGCGAATCGATGCGACGGTCGGTCCTCAATCACTAAATTTATAGGTTCACAGTCGATCATTTGCAGCGGGCTTACGTGTTGCAACTTAGCGGGATCTACCCATCACCTCCTACATACAAACAAAAATTCTCTAGGAGCATACATGACAGGAAGTCAATGGGGCCTGCTGGCTCCGGAACAGCTATCCAGCACACGCCGCACACGCACCTTGGGCTTGGGGGCATCCGTGCGTCAGTTCAACGAACTAGCCGTTCCGGGCATAGGCGGCGTGCGGTACGGACGACAAGTGCTATTCACCGCACTCAGCATGGCAGTGGCCAAACGGGTAGAACATTGGAACGTTCGGGTTACCCACATTGAAATAGCCAACGCGATCGAAGCGGTAGCTTGCATCATTGGCTACAGAGAAAACGGGTGGACTGCAAACCCACGTCTGCGAGGACGGAATAAGTTGCCAGACGACGCTACATCGCCCAGCTTCAAGAGCGCACGCAAGCGCAACTTCCATGTGGCGCAGCCAATGCGCATGTCCACTGCCCAGGCCCTACCATCACTGGGACTGGCTGATACGCAGAGCGCTCGCTTCAATGCATTCGAATGCAATGACAACGTCGACGTATTCCTCTCTCTCTCTTTGGAAGGCCTGACCGTAGGCAACAACAGTGTGCTAGATCACCTGAGCTATTGGGTGTGTGGCAGCCAGTTAAAATGGGGACGACGTCCCCCCAAGATTGAGTAGCGAGACGGTTTGGAGTCCAATCCTCAATGACAAGGAGATTGGACGTGAAGAAACGTTTTTCCGAAGAACAGATCATCGGCTTCCTGCGCGAGGCCGAGGCGGGCATGCCGATCAAGGACCTGTGCCGCCAACATGGCTTCAGTGAGGCTTCGTACTACCTGTGGCGCAGCAAGTTCGGCGGTATGAGCGTGCCCGACGCCAAGCGGCTAAAGGACCTGGAAGCGGAGAACACACGCCTGAAGAAGCTGCTGGCCGAGCAGATGTTCGAGAACGACGTCATCAAGGATGCGTTGCGAAAAAAGTGGTGACCGCACCGGCACGCAGGTTGCTGGTGCGGAACATGGTCGAGAAAGGTCTGAGCGAGCGGCGTGCATTAGTGGTTGCACGCATGAGCGCCAGCGCACTGCGCTACGAGCCCAGGCCGGATCGCAACGCTGAGCTGCGCGAGCAGATCGCCGTACTGGCACACCGGCATCGACGTTACGGCGTGGGCATGATCCATCTGAAGTTGCGACAGAGTGGATTCGTCGTGAACTACAAGCGCGTGGAGCGCCTGTATCAGGAAGCGGGCCTGCAGGTGCGTCGCAGGAAGCGCAAGAAAGTGCCTGTCGGTGAGCGTCAGCCCTTGCTGCGCCCGTCCGCCGCCAATCAGGTGTGGTCGATGGATTTCGTATTCGACCGCACTGGGGAAGGCCGAGTAATCAAGTGCCTGACCATCGTTGATGACGCCACTCACGAGGCCGTGGCCATCGAGGTGGAACGGGCTATTTCCGGGCAAGGCGTTGCCAGGGTGCTGGACAGATTGGCCGTTCAGCGCGGTTTGCCGCAGGTGATCAGGACAGACAACGGCAAGGAGTTTTGCGGAAAAGCGATGGTGGCGTGGGCTCACGAGAAGGGAATTGCCCTGCGCCTGATCCAGCCGGGCAAGCCGAACCAAAACGCTTACGTTGAGTCCTTCAACGGGCGGCTACGCGATGAATGTTTGAACGAGCACTGGTTCCCGACGTTGCTCCATGCCAGGACCAGTATCGAAAGCTGGCGGCGCGACTACAACGAAGAAAGGCCTAAACGATCACTTGGCGGGCTGACGCCCGCCCAACACGGCGCGCAGTTGGCTGGCAAGAGAGATAACATCAGCACCGGACTCTAAACCCGCCCACTACTCAGGACGGGGGGACGTCGGGGAAGCAACGGCTTAACAAAAGCGCTTAATCCGCTAAGGCCTTTGCCCCCCTCTGCAAGTGCGTGGCTGAAGAATTCACTGTTGCAAGGTCTAGCACTCAACCCAGTCCTGCGCCAACGCCGCCAAAACGCATGGCAATGGATCACTCGCCTGCGAAGTCAGCCAGATACTGTGGAGTCGCTGGCGGACGCGAAGGCGCCAGCAGAACTGGATCAGCAGCACTGGCATGATCTGCGCGCGGCTGCACAGTTGGTGGCTGTACGTGAAGCGGCGATAGAGGTGTTGAACTCCGTAGAGCAGGTACTTGAAGCTCGTAAGGTTCGCTCACTGTCACTTACTCAGAAACTCCCGGACCCTGTGACTGTAGCCCTCAAAGCACTCGGAGCGCAGGCGCGAACATTCCTGACGCTGCGTCACCACGATGAGGATGCCAACCTGTTTTGCAGCGAATGCCAGGCTGGCGACGTCAACGCCCTACGCGCGCTGCTGCAGCGCGACGATCAAGTACTCCGTTTGGTGGACGACTGTGCCCGGCCGGGTCCCGCCTATACCGGTCATCCACCCGTCGCTCTTCTGAGTGCCGAGAAAGAAGCCGATGGGGAAGCTGAAGCCGACGACCGCACAGTGGCCGTACCGGTGGGTGTGTCCTACCGCGTCAGAAATCTCTACTTGCTACAGATGGATTTGGACGACACATCGGAACGCCAAACGGCTGAAGACTCGGAGAGGAAAGCCGTATGAGCGGCGTGAAACACACGCCTAAGTCATTGCTGGGCCACTTTGCACCGCCAGAGGGCTTTGCAGGGATGTTCGGCTGGGTCTGTGGCTTCTCGGCCGATGTCCGATTCCTCAACGAAGCAACGGATCGATTCATGGGCCAGAGTGTCTATCAGCGTATGCGCGCTGGGGAAATTCGGCTGGCACTCATGCTCGACCCAGGCCAGCCCGCACTATTGCCCACAGCTGTTCCGGGCTTGACCCACTTGCCGTTGCGCAATTCGGCCAAACGCCCGTTCCGCTTGTTACATGCCAAAGTCGCTTTACTGGGCTTCCGTCATGAACAGAATGCGAGCCGATGGTGTGTTCGGCTCGTGGTTTCTACCGGTAACTGGACGCAACAGACGGTGGAAGATAGCCTGGACCTGGCTTGCGAAGTGCAGGTTTTCAGCGAACAGCTTGGTCCGAACTGCGCTCAAGAGTGTGCTGATATCAAAGCCGCCACGAATCTCTTTGATGAACTACGAGACCTGCACGATACCCGCCTGCTGGATACCGGCATTCCGCTGTCTGGCGGCGACGCGTCTCTGGCTTTGGCTGCGTGGCTGCAAGCGTGCGGGAAGTCGCGCAACAATCCAGACAAGTTGTCACCGCGATTCATCGACAGCCGCAGACAACCACTATTCAACCAGATCCTCGATCTGGCACAGATACGCGGACCCAATAGCTATGTGGCGATGGGGTCTGGCTTCTACGAAGGTCAGCCCGGCGGCACGGAAACATGTGCCACTACCCGACCAGCAGTTCCAGTGGCCGTAGTGAACCGCCTGAAGTCTGCCAATCTGCTAAAGCGGAACGGTCAGGTGGAGCTGTACGTAAATCCATCGGCCTGCCAGTCCATCGCGGGCTCCGTGGCCTATCTGCTCGAGCAGACCGGCCACGCGATCGCGGTGCATGCGGCTGTACCGCCCAAAGCACTCTATGGAGAAAACAGCCGACGCACGTTGCATGCCAAGTTCCTGTTTGCGGCTCGCTTAAACGAAAGAACCAAGGCCTGCATTAACGCGTGGCTCTACCTGGGTTCAGGCAATTTCACCCCCGCTGGGATGATGCAGCGAATGTCGCGAAGGGGCGGCAATCTGGAAGCAGGCGTGGTCCTTTTCCCGGATGACCTCTACTGGAGCGGCCGTCGCAAGGACCAGGCAATGATTCGAGACCGCTTGCCAATTGGCGGACCACAACTGGATGCTAACGCGCCGGCTCTATCTCCCGGTGAGGCATGGCAGCCCCCCGAGGCTGAGAATTTCTCTGGCCCCCTCGCGCTCCTGCACTGGCGGGTAGAAGGCATTCTTGCTGTAGGCCCGGATGTCGAACGGCTGCAAACACTGCCTGAAGATATTGAGATATTGGACGAATCCGGAGTGGCATGTCTCCGGATTCCCGAAGGCTATGCCTGGACCGGCTCCCCCCCAAGAATGGTACGGCAGCGCTGGAGCGATGCGGGCAAAGTCCGAGAGGCTTGGGTGCCAGTGATCGACGAGTATGGTCGCGTCTCCGCAACGCCGCTAGAGGGCATTGAGCTTGTCGATGCAGAACAGCAACTGCTCGCTTTCCCGACCATACCGGAACCCGAGATGGAGGAGTTCGAAGTCGACGAGGACGCCGCAGACATCGGACCGGGTAACTCATCCAAGCGCAAGCGCACCATCCGTCGCGTGGTATCGCTGGGTACGGCGATTCGCCAAATGATGGGCTTGCTCGAACGCATTGCTTCGCAACAGATTGAGATATCTACCTTGGATTGGCCACGATGGTGCGTGCGTCTGGAGCAGACCCTATGCCAAACACATGACAGCGCGGCTGTGGCACAGTTCGTGGCAATGGGGCTCAACCCGCTCTCGCCACTGCGCGCGGCGCCTTTCCGCCCTCAATTCGCAGAAGACCCCGCCAGTGAGGCAGGTGCGATTTACGAAGCCGCGCTTGACCGGGTGGAACGGGCATGGAAGACCCAAGGACTTACTGCATTGGATGGCAGGGCATGACTGGGGCGTTGGATTGGAATGATGTGGTTCAGCATGCGAAGTTGCTACTGAAAAGTCAGCTGGTGCAAGAAAAGGGCGCTCTGCCACTGAACGATGGGCAGCGCGCCAGCCTGCTCGGGCTCTGCAAGCGGCTCACGAGGAACGGCGTCATCTTGGCCGATGAAGTCGGCATGGGAAAGACACGCATTGCGGTGGCCTTGGCGCTTTGCGTGGTTCGCGCCGGCGGACGTGTTGCAATCGTTGCTCCATCGGGGCTGGGTGGACAATGGCAGCGAGAGTTGTCGCCCGCAAAATTGCACACGCCGGACCTACTGCGCACCTATCTGCAGTATCTCGAGGCTTGGACACCCGGCACCACTGCCAAGCCATGGTTCAGGGAGCCTGTCGTACTGCTCTCGCATGGTTTCAACCGCTGGCCCCAGGGGCGCCTGCCAGATTGGCGCTGGTCGCTGCTGCCGGAAGTGCTGGCACGCTACCAAAAGGACGTGCTGGGTAACGATCTGCCCTATGGATACCGTGGGTGCACAGTGCTCGACGACTTGGAGACGCGCGCTGCGGGGGCGTCCATCGCTGGCTATCTACGCGAGCTGCCGCGTCGCTCGTCGGCTCGGCACATCATCGATAACGTGAGCGAATCCATTCCTGTCTGGAAGCGGTCAGCAGAACCAGAACATCATGGAAGCCAAGGCACGCTGCGCAAACACCTGGACCGCATCACGGGACTGGGCCTGGGCATTTTCGATCTGGTTGTCATCGACGAAGCGCACAAAAGTCGAGGAGATGACAGCCTATTAAGTTCCTTGCTGGCTAACGTGCTGGTGGAGAACGTTGGCTCGCGGCGGCTCGCAATGAGTGCAACTCCGGTAGAGCTTGATGCCGTGCAATGGCAGCAAAGCTTGAAACGGATTCACGTCGAGCAGGAGAGCGTGCCTGCAACCATCGACGCGTATGTGAGGTGCGTGGAGGCATTGCGTCGCTCGCCGCACGACCCGAAGGTGGAGGCCGCCTATGTGGCAGCTGCGGCCAACTACAAGGGCGCCTTAGATCCTTATGTGCTCCGTCGCGACAAGCGTGAGGATACGGCCGTTCGCTCGTTCGTTAAACATACGCACCTACCCACCAACGCCTATCGCGATGTCGCAAAGCTGCCGGTGCGTTTGGAATCGATGTCTACGTGCTGGAAGCAGGCGGTTTGTGCGGCTGAGGCCCTTTCATTTGTCAGTGATATGCGCCATGACAGCGACGGCAAGCTCCAGCGTTTGACTATGGGCAACGGCCATGGTGTCGCCCGGCTGATTGACGAGGTTCTGGACAAGGAGGAACAAGACACGCCTGAGCCTGTGGACTCACCCCGCAACAACCACGAAGAGAAGCGGAAATGCCGCGCAGGCTGGTGGAAAGAACAGATGAAACGTGCCCTCCGGCCAGATGTGTCGGGCGAAGACGTGCTGTACTCGCACCCGGCGCTCATCGAGGCAATGACCTTCATCGAATCAGTTGCTACTGACGAGAAGGTGCTTGTGTTCGCACGCTATCGCGAGCCGATGCAGGCCCTGATGAAGCTGCTCAACGCACGCGCAATGCTGCGCTCACTAGAACATGGCACTGTATGGCCGCAGAGAGCCATACCAGAGGATGAAGTATATGCAGTGCGGGTCGCACATCGGCAGCTGTATGGTCGCGAGGCCGATCTTGCCGCACTAGATGATCAATTCCGAAAGGCCTACCGGGAGTTGGAGAGCAGCCGCCAGCGGTTCCGTAATGGACTAGTGGCGAAGCTGCAGCAGGGGCTTACCTCACTGGATGCCAAGCTACAGACCAACTATGGCCAGTTGCTTGCACTGCTGCTGGAGTCCTCATTACCGGCAGCGAATGCGACGACCGGGCACAGCAGTTTGGCAATCGTGGCGCGTGCGCTATCCGATCATCTAGGTGATAAAGCGGACTCTGCGACGCCAGCAGAACTGACAGGGACGTTGCTAGAGCTCGCACAGGCGGCGGCCAACCTCGACACAGCCACCGATGCAGCGGACGACATTGCCCAAAGTGATGCCCGGTCGCCCCGGGGTTGGGCTGCGATCCTGAAGCAGCTCGACAACGACTACTCACACGCCAGCGGACCCTTTGCGCGTCAGCTGCACGGCGGAATCGAGCCAGGCACCCGTCGACTGCTCCAACTTGCATTTAACAGACCCAACGCCTTCCCGCGCATCTTAATCGCTCAGTCCATGGTCGGACGCGAAGGGCTGAATCTTCATGAATCATGCCGTACCGTCGTCCTGTTGCACTTGGAATGGAATCCAGCCGTGGTGGAACAGCAGATCGGCCGCGTAGATCGACTCGGCAGCCTGTGGGAACAGAAGTTGGAAATAGCTATTAGGGAAGGCGTTCAGGCGAGCGAAGTGCCTCGAATTCGTGTACGCCAAGTTGTCTTCGAAGGTACATACGATGAAGGGCATTGGCGTGTTCTGGAGAAGCGATGGGATATGCTCCGCGCACAGCTTCATGGGGACATTCTACCGATGCATGAAAACACCGAATCTGATCACCAAGCACTGCGTGATCGGATACTCATAGCTGCGCCGCGATTTTCGCCTATGGCGTCAGATTCAGAGGTGCCTACAGAGAACTAAGAGCATTTTAGCAGTGGCTCTCTGCGACGCGGATACCCATTGTCGACAGAGCGCCCCCAAAGGCTCAGATCACTCCTTACATCAGGGTTCAGCTCAAAAGTAGACATTTGGCCATTCAACTGACCTGCAGCCAGTAGGCGGCACCTCTATCCATGTGGCGCAAACAAGAAGGCTGTCGCTTCTGGCCGGCGCCTGAGTTGCGGCGATTGAAGGCAAGCCATAAGCCCGCGCTCTCAATTCCGTCGCCATGAAAACTCACGACACCACGAGCCGGAAGTCCCGACTCTGTTTTGGCATTAGCTGCGGGATCGACGTCCCCCCGCTTTCAGTAGCGGGCCGATCTAGAGTCCGGCTTTACTGTAGCCGAACCTCGGCCAGGTGTTTCGCGTAGGCTGCAGGCGTCAGTCCGCCCAGGGCCTTCTTGGGTCTCTCCTCGTTGTATTCCCGCCGCCAGGTTTCGATGACCGTCCGGGCGTGCAGCAGGTGGGTGAACCAGTGTTCGTTGAGGCACTCGTCGCGGAAGCGGCCGTTGAATGACTCGACGTAGGCGTTCTGGTTGGGCTTGCCCGGTTCGATCAGGCGTAGATCCACGCCTCGCTCATGGGCCCAGGTGACCATCGCTTTGCCGCAGAACTCCTTGCCGTTGTCGGTGCGGATAACCCGTGGCAGGCCGCGGCTTAGCGCAAGCCGCTCCAGCACGCGCGTCAGGGATTGCCCGGAAATTGCTCGTTCGACTTCAATGGCGACCGCTTCGTGGGTGGCGTCATCGACAATGGTCAGGCACTTGATCACGCGGCCCTCGGCCGTGCGGTCAAACACGAAGTCCATGGACCACACCTGATTGGCCTCGATGGGCCGCAGCAACGGCTGCCGCTCGCCGACGGGCACCTTCTTCCGCTTCCGACGCCGAACCTGCAGCTTCGCTTCCTGGTACAGCCTTTCGACGCGCTTGTAGTTCACGCACAGCCCCGCCTGCCTAAGCTTGAGGTAGATCATCCCGACGCCGTAGCGCTTGTGCCGCTGCGCCAGCGCCAGGATGCGGTCCCGCAGCTCGACGTTGCGGTCCGGCTGAGGCTCGTAGCGGAGTGCGCTTGCGCTCATCTGCACCACCGCCAGCGCCCGGCGCTCGCTCAGTCCCTTGGCAACCATGTAGCGCACCTGCTCGCGTCGAGCCGGTGCGCTCACCACTTTTTTCGCAGAACGTCCTTGATGACCTCGTTCTCCAGGACCTGCTCGGCCAGCAGCTTCTTCAGCCGGGCGTTCTCCGTCTCCAGCTCCTTCAGCCGCTTGGCGTCGGGCACGCTCATGCCGCCGAACTTGCTCCGCCACAGGTAGTACGAGGCTTCGCTGAAGCCGTGCTTGCGGCACAGCTCCTTGACCGGCACCCCGGCCTCGGCCTCACGCAGGAAGCCAATGATCTGCTCTTCGGAAAAACGCTTCTTCACGTCCAATCTCCTTCTGGTTGGGGATTGGACTCCAAATCGCCGTGCTACTCAAAAGCGGGGGGACGTCGGGATTTCAAGTCCCAGTCTGCTGGAAACACCAAGCCCATTTGTCCAGAATACAAGGGAGTAGAACCACAGAAGGAATTGTTAAGTTGAGTCGCTCAAAAGCCTCCTCCAGGCTTCCATCCTCGCCACTACGCTCATCAGAGCGCGCCCTGGTTACAACGGTCGTTGCGCCGCGCCGGCGCCCCAGCAGCAGATACAACAGCAGCCAAGACCTGCCCGATCTCAACTGCATGTTCGACCGATTGCTCAACCAGATCCATAGCAAGCACATCAATCGACAGAATGATCCACGCCCATTCGAAGTCTTATGGAAGAAGACATGCGCAGAGCTTAGAGAACGAAAGAATGCAACTGCGTATGCACAGTGGAAGCAGCAGTCAATCATCAAGAATTCAAGCGACTACGAAGCACTTAGCAATGAACTCGCCCAGACGTGGGCGGACACTACGGTCACACAGAACGAAGACGGTCATCAGACATGCATCTTCTCGTTTCCTGAACGTTTTGAAGAACTGAAACGTCAACACGAAGAACTGAAGCCACGCGCGAAGATCAAGATTGACGACATTCTTGAGGTCGCAATCGCCTATTGGATCGAGGCACGGAACGCGTTCAATCAACAAGACTCTCTCCGAGCTCTCCACGCGCTGCTGGAATGCAATTTCTACCTAGGAATGACCTACTCCCCGAAGACCGAGTCCGAGTCAAAGCGCGAAAGCGCCTCAAAGGCGCCTCTTTCCTGCAGGGATGCCCTTGAAGAAATCGCGTTTGAGGTGATGCGAGACTTCATCGTTCCCAACAAGTTAGAGAGCATGCACTTGGTCATCGAAGCGATCGTGAAGCAGATCCGAGTCCATCCCGGTGGCGCTGAGGCACTGCAGGCCTACGACGAGCACGTGCAAAAGCGAAAGCCAACTGATGAGCACATTGATAATCGCGTCGCCGATGCGTTAACAAAGTGGGGGAAGTCCGGAAAACCCTATAAGCGAATGAAGCCTGTCTATGACCGGGTACGGGAAGAGCTAGAAAAGAAACAAGGTGTCGCCAAGCACAAAAAACTGAAAATGTAAAGTTATTAGCTAGCTATTGCGCAGACGGGCATATACGCCTCAACGATCATCTCCTCCGCAGCAGGGCCGCCGGCCCTGCGCAGACAAGGAGATACTCGTGTCCCACAACGCATCATCGGCATATTCCAGCCGCACAACCCATCGCCGCGCCTTGACCAACTCGGCAGGCGCTGCAAGCTCTCTCAGCGCCACTCCGAACGAGATCGACTCGAGCACCCTTGAGCGCCTGGAGGCCATCCTTCATTCGCTGCAGCGTGCCCCAGTCCAGGACCAAGCAATCCGCCTCCCTGAGGTGCTGTCCATTGTGGGCATCAGCAAGAGCACTTGGTATGCCCGCCTTAATCCGCGGCTGCCGTCCCATGACCCCCGAGTCCCCAAGCCTTTCAAGCTGGGCACGTCTGACCGCTCCCCTTCGGTGTGGTGGCGGTCGGAAGTGATGGCCTATGTCCACGCCTGCGCCAATGCGCACGCGGCGTACTAAGGAGGGCGGCCATGAATAACAGCACTCCCCCGTCCATTGGACACGACGACAGCTTGCAGGACCAGGCAAACCGCTGTGCCGATGCGCTGAAGGCGCTGCAGCCCAAGCAACAGCATCGGAACACCCAACTGTTCGCCATGCTGTACCCAACCATCTTGGAGCTGTTGGATAGGCAAGTGACCCAGAAGGCCATCTTGGAGGTCCTTCAGGCACAAGGCCTGAAGTTGCATCCGGCGCGCTTCAAGGAACTGATGGATCTCCAGGCTAAAGCCATGGGCAAGACCGCTACCAGCAAGGACAGCAAATGAACAAGCACATCCCTATCTTCCCATTCCCGGCGAATCAGTTCTACGAAACCGTCGAGCGGGCCTTCGACGAGGTAATGGATGCCGTTCAATCACCGGATGCCATGATTGCCAGCTCGTTCCTGACTGCCATGTCCGTTGCCTGCCAGGCTGACATCGACATGATGTTGCCCATCGGCCAAACGACCCCATGCGCACTCTTCCTGGCCACCATTGGGGACTCGGGTGAGCGCAAAACGTCAACCGACAACCTTGTTTTGAAGCCGATCTATGAGTACGAGCTTGCACAGGCTGAAACCTACGAAACTGCCTCGGAGAAGTACAAGGCGGAGCGTCGGTACTGGAACGCTACTCAGAAAGCACTGGATCGAATGATTGCCAAATCTGTTCTCGATGAGCCGCGTGAGCTGCGCGAACGCTACAATGCGTGCATGGCGGCGGAACCCTCCAAGCCCGCACTCAATCGCATCGTGCTGAAGAACACAACGGAGCGCGCTTTGATCAATGCGATGCGAGGTCAGAGCAAGTCCATAGCACTTCTTTCAGATGAGGGTGAAACCTTCGTGAAAAGCGGTGCGGCCCGCGGTCTTGGCACGCTCAACAAGGTATGGGACGGCCCCGCTATCGCGACGCTTGATGTTGCGAAAGAGATCATCGAGGTCTACGCCCCTCGACTGACGCTCAGTTTCATGATCCAGGAAAAGCCTTTCAACGCATTTTTGGACAAGCCGAACAACATGGCACGAGCTTCCGGCTTTCTGGCCCGCTTCTTGCTGTGTCATCCCGAGTCAACGCAGGGTCACCGGGTGACCAAGAACCGTCGCGAAGACGGCAGCTCGCGCCACCCTGCGCTCGACGTTTTTCACAGCAGGATCACCGAGCTCCTCCACGAACGCGATACTCGCCATGCTACCGGTGATCGCAGCAAGAAGATTCTTCGCTTCTCCCCCGATGCAAGGGCAAGGTGGGTCGAGGCTCAGAACCTGATTGAGCTGCAGATCGGGAAGGGCGGTGCCCATGAGGAAATACGCGACTTTGCCTCCAAGTCCGTAGAGATTGCCAGCAGGGTGGCTGGCATCCTCCATCACTTCGAGGGGCTTGAGGGCGATGTAGTCGAGCGAGCGACGCTGGAACGTGCGCTTTCCATCGTCGAGTTCTATTTCAGGGAGTTCAAGGAGAAGTTTGGTAGCCACAATGACCTTCCTGAAGACGAGAAGGACGCGTTGGCATTGAAGGATTACTTGTGCACGCGCTATTGGGAACGCAACTACAATCACGCACCTCGCAACGATGTCCGGAAGAATGGGCCAATCCGCCATCAGGGTCGGTTTTGCTCTGCCCTGGACTTGCTGGAGGCAGACGGGGTGATTCGAGTGGAGCGGGAGAACTACCTCCAACGCTCAGGCAGGCACTTGATCATACTTAACCCGGTCGTCTTCGGTGCCAGGGGTCATCTTTAAGCCTTCCAAGGTTTTCACTATGGCCGCCCTTCGGGGCGGCCTTTCTTTTTGAAGCCAAGTACGACGTCCGAGCGCGCTCAACGTCTTTTGTGGGCCGACAACAGTGCACTCGATGCTACTTTGCCCCAATTGGGGCAAAGTAGCATCGAGTGCGAGATGCTTTGGGGGAATGGTCCAAGTCTTTCGGACCGCACCGGAGAGACAATCAAAGAAAGCCTTGGCCCTGAAATGCCCGCCTTCTATCGACGTACGCCAGCCTCTCCGTTACTGACATTGCCCTGATCCGCGCGGGCCCCAAGTGACGCTCAGGGCGACGTGCGACACCCTGCTGCTCCAAGGTCCTGTGGTCGAGCACCCCCTCATAGCCGTGCCGTTCCAGATGGCGATTTAGCACAGCAGCCACATTGCATCGCAATGCAATCAATCTGTCACGCAACTGCACACGGGTCATTCCGCCGCCATCTTTCCTACACCCACCTGCATCAGGCCGTACACCGTTGTATCGCCGGAACATCTGACGCTCATCCCGTTCGATATCGTCTGGCAACCGATCCGAAACCATCAGATGCATGTGCGTATTGACCCTGCCATCGAGTGAAGCCTGGGGCTCATGCACCGCGAACTGATATGGTTTGGATCCCGCCAGCAGTCTGACAAGGTCCTCCACCAAGTCGCGGAGACCCGCTGCACCGAGTTCATTTGGAAGCGCGACGATCATTTCTCGATACGCGCTTCCGTTCTCCCTCTCGTGCGCATCAGCAGCTTTCCATACCTTTACTGGATCGCCATCTGCCCAGAAAGGCAAGTTCCCGCTACCGGTCAGCACCAAATCGTCTCGTCCTCGAAACTTACCCTGTCTGGCTATGTAAAGGCTGTGCGGTGCCGCCCTGCCCTTCCCACCAGTCTTCACCTCGAAATGAAACGTCGCCATATGAAGCTTCTCTCTCTTAAAAAAAATAAAAGGCCACCCACGCTAGCGGGTGACCTCTTTGGAGCGGCTCAAACATTGCCGCACCAGGTTGTTAGAGAGAAACGGTAAGTGCGCAGTCCCTTCTTTACCACTCCTTCTGTTGCACGTTAGGCATCTGAAGGAGGATTGATTGGCTTCTCACGTCTATCCGGCATCTCTCATACCTTATGCATGTTTGTGTAGAAATTCACAGCAAGCATCATGTTCTGCCATCAAAGCGCTTGAGCGGTGCCCTCATCCTCGGGATATATCTCCAGCCACTTCCCATCTTTGAGCAGGTAGTCCACTTCGTACTCAGCCGTCGGGCAACACATGGCATCGCCTTCCCCCTGTCCTAGCTTCTTCATCTTCACCATTCCATCGCCGTAGGATATGCCCTGCACCTCCTCTCCGTAGCCCGACACCGGCGTGGAATAGATGAACTTCAACTTTCCGCTCTCACTGAGGAATGCAGCCAGGTGCGTGGAGTAGGCATTGCTTCCGCCTCCTCCCTCCAGTACGAAAAGCACGGCGCGATCCTCGACACCATCACCGTTCAGATCACCCTTCACGATCTTGCGCGCACCAATATTCTCTTCATCGTGCCCGTTCATCGCTGCCTGCGGAGCAAGCGCCTCATTGATTACAACCTCATCCTCCGCCTCTGACGCCACGGGAGCTTCTACGGGAGGGGTCGCAGAGACAGGTGTGCAACTCACCGCCTGAACCTGTTCCGCTGTCAGCCCTGCAGGAACCTTGCATCCCGCCAGGTTGATGTCGCCTTCTCGCGAAAGCGTCTCTGCCTTCGTGCAAGCCGAAAGTGCTACGGCTGAGAATACTGCAGCCACGAACAATCCTTTTATCGTCATTGATAATCCTTCGGAACCCCTGAGGGCATTGGTTGATTTAGCGTGGAATGCACTAGGGCAACTACACGCATCATTGAAACGACTCTGAAAGCTCCCTGGCTCAGCGGGCGCGTGTCGGAACTAGGGACCACCCTGCGCTGGGCCTGCAGTTAGGCTCACCGGCACTGGCCAGCAGCTACCTGTACTTGCTCGGCAAAGCCCATTGGTGGATAGCCACGCTCGTCTATGGCGACCAACCCCTCTTCGCCGTAATGCTCTTGTAGCTTGTCCATCGTGCAGGAGCACTGTGCTTTCGGGGCACCGCTGCTCATGCAGCTATCGATGAACTCGCCCCGGACTTTGTCCAGCTGGCTTTTGCAGCCACCGAGTGACACCAGAAGCATTGCTAGCAGAGAGATTCTGATCAGCATGCTTACCGCCTCCTTACGAGCGCCAGTACGGCGATGATCACGAGGACCCAGATCACGCCACTGATCAGCTTGCCGATCGACGGGAACATCACTGCTGGCCACACCAGGGCTTGGCCCAGGTTGTAGAAGAAACCCTTGTACGCATAGCGCCCCCAGATATCGAAGCAGATCGCTGCGATGAGTACGGTAACGCCGTACACGCCTATCAAGTACCTCATGTGTTTCCTCGTTGGTTGGAGTTAGTGCGTTTGTTTCAAGTGTTCACTGACGGCCTCGAAAAGCAGTCGCAGGTCATCTGGGTTGGGGATGCTCAAGCTGATGAACGGTTCGCCATGGATCCGTACGTGGGCGCCGTGGGCGGTGATCTGGGTTAGGCATCCCAGCAGGCGGGTATCCACCGCTTCGAACTTGGCCTTGGCCCGGATCTGGGCCTCGGTGATCAGCACGCCTTCCCTGGCACCGCCGAACACCGTGTCGTCGATGAGCACGACTATGTCTTGGGCTCGCAGTCCTTCCCCGTAGCTGTCCAGAGCGCCCAGGAGCTTCTTCCTGGGGATATGGGGAGCCACGAACACGCGTTCGAAGGGCTCATTGCTGAACTCGAGCCCTTGCAATGCTTCTCGAAGTGAGCGGAGCGGCGGGGGCTCTGAGGCCCTGGCTCGCTCCCTTCGGGGACCTGGGTCAGCGGGCCCGGCCGATGCCTGGGTACGGTCGAAGTGCTCGCGCTGGTCCGGGTCCTTGAGGACGGCATAGGCCTTGTTGATGGCTTGCATCTTGGCCGTCGCCCATGCCACCGCAGCCTCGTCCCCCGCGGCGTAGCGGTCAGGGTGGTACTGGCTCCGCCGGCCTTTGTAGGCCAGTTCTATTTCCCAAAGGGGTGCCTCGGGGCGTACCCCGAGGACTTCGTAGTAGTCCTCTTGTGACATTTGGATATCCGTCAATCCTTAAGCGCACGCGCCTCTTGAAAGGTCTGATTGGTTGGTACGGGATCAGTTGGGCAAGATCACGACTTCCATCATTTGCCATAATGGCAAATGTGATGCGATGATGAAACAGGCAGACTTGGATACCGCTTGCCTTGTGCCGTTTCCATGCCTGCTCCGTCCATTCCAAAATCCGTCTTTGGTCGTCGCCTACGCGCGGCCCGACTGGAAGCTGGGTTGAGTCAAGCTGACTTGGGGGCCGTCTTGG
>NZ_JBRREH010000015.1:0-62196 GCF_056760175.1 Stenotrophomonas sp. STEN021
GCACTACATTGATCCTGTACGAGGAAAGCCTCTGCCGAGCCAGGCTCGGCAAGGGGCCTTCCCGGTAATGCCCCTGCCGAGCATGGCTCGGCACTACAGTCCGTGGTCCCTGAACACCTCCCCGCCAGCGCGACACTGCGTCGCACTTGCCCCCTGACATCGGCGGGCAAACAAGGGTAAAATGTCGCGCTTCCCCACATCTACCGGGCACGCCGATGCTGCGCATCCAGGCTGAAGCACTAACGTACGATGACGTTTCTCTCGTCCCCGCTCACTCCATCGTTCTGCCTAAGGACGTTGACCTCGGCACGCGGCTGACGCGCGACCTGCGGTTGAAGTTGCCGATTGTCTCGGCCGCCATGGATACCGTCACTGAAGCCCGCCTGGCCATCGCCATGGCCCAGATCGGCGGCATTGGCATCCTGCACAAGAACCTGACGGTCGAGCAGCAAGCTGCCGAAGTGGCCAAGGTCAAGAAGTTCGAATCCGGCGTCATCCGCGACCCGATCACCGTTGGTCCGGAAACCACGATCCGTGACGTGCTGGCCCTGACCCAGGCGCACAACATCTCCGGCGTGCCGGTGGTAGGCAGCGACGGCCAGCTGGCCGGCATCGTCACCCACCGCGACATGCGCTTCGAGACCGAGCTGGACGATCCGGTCCGCCACATCATGACCAAGAAGGATCGCCTGGTCACGGTGAAGGAAGGCGCGGCCTCGGACGAAGTCCTGTCGCTGCTGCACAAGAACCGCATCGAGAAAGTCCTGGTGGTCAACGACGCGTTCGAACTGCGCGGTCTGATCACGGTCAAGGACATCCAGAAGAAGAGCGACAACCCCAATGCTGCCAAGGACGCCGCAACGCGCCTGCTGGTTGGCGCTGCGGTCGGCGTTGGTGGTGACACCGATCGCCGCGTCGAAGCGCTGGTCGCCGCCGGCGTGGACGTGCTGGTGGTGGACACCGCGCACGGCCATTCGCAGGGCGTGCTCGACCGCGTGCGCTGGGTGAAGAAGAACTTCCCGAACGTACAGGTCATCGGCGGCAACATCTGCACCGGCGACGCCGCACTGGCATTGCTAGATTGTGGTGCCGATGCGGTCAAGGTTGGTATCGGCCCGGGCTCAATCTGCACCACGCGCGTTGTCGCTGGTGTTGGCGTGCCGCAGATCACCGCGATCGACCTGGTTGCAGAAGCGCTGCAGGATCGCATTCCGCTGATCGCCGACGGTGGCATCCGTTACTCCGGTGACATCGGCAAGGCGCTGGCCGCTGGTGCGTCGACGGTGATGATCGGTGGCCTGCTCGCCGGTACCGAGGAATCGCCGGGCGAAACCGAACTGTTCCAGGGCCGCTCCTACAAGAGCTACCGTGGCATGGGGTCGCTGGCTGCGATGGAGAAGGGTTCCAAGGACCGCTACTTCCAGGACGCCGCCACCGCCGACAAGCTGGTGCCGGAAGGCATCGAAGGTCGTGTGCCGTATCGCGGCCCGGTTGGCGGCATCATCCACCAGCTCATCGGTGGCCTGCGCGCGACCATGGGCTATGTGGGCTGCGCCACCATCGAAGAAATGCGCACCAAGCCGAACTTCGTCAAGATCAGCGGTGCCGGCCAACGTGAGAGCCACGTCCACGACGTGCAGATCACCAAAGAGCCGCCGAACTACCGCGCTTGATGCGGTAAGCAGAAGAGGAACGTGGACCTGGTCCCGTTCCTCTTTCTCTATCCGCCATTCGTTTTGCATCGACTCCCGTTTTCATTGATCACTTGCCGGGCTTTATGACCAACATCCATAACGACAAGATCCTCATCCTCGATTTCGGCGCACAGTACACGCAGCTGATCGCGCGCCGCATCCGCGAGTTCGGCGTCTACTGCGAAATCTGGGCATGGGACCACGATCCGGCCGAGATCGCCGCCTTTGGTGCCAAGGGCATCATCCTGTCCGGCGGTCCGGAAACCACCACGCTGCCCGGCGCGCCGGCTGCACCGCAGGAAGTGTTCGACAGCGGCCTGCCGCTGCTGGGCATCTGCTACGGCCTGCAGACCATGGCCAAGCAGTTGGGCGGCGGCACCGAAGCGGCTGACCAGCGTGAGTTCGGCCATGCCGAAGTGAAGCTGCTCGGCAACGACGCGCTGCTGGGCGGCCTGTCCGACCACAATGGCGAGCCGCGCCTGGACGTGTGGATGAGCCACGGCGACCACGTCACCCACGTGCCGCCGGGCTTCGCCATCACCGCCGTGACCGACCGCATCCCGGTGGCCGCGATGGCCAACGAAGACAAGCGTTGGTACGGCGTGCAGTTCCACCCGGAAGTGACCCACACCAAGCAGGGCTCGGCGCTGCTGAAGCGCTTCGTCACCGATATCTGCGGCTGCGCCACGCTGTGGACCGCGGCCAACATCATCGACGACCAGATCGCCCGCGTGCGTGAGCAGGTTGGCAGCGATGAAGTGATCCTCGGACTGTCCGGTGGCGTTGATTCCTCGGTGGTCGCAGCGCTGCTGCACAAGGCCATCGGCACCCAGCTGACCTGCGTGTTCGTCGACACCGGCCTGCTGCGCTTCCAGGAAGGCGACCAGGTCATGCAGATGATGGCCGAGAACATGGGCGTCAAGGTCGTGCGCGTGAATGCCGCTGACCGTTACTTCAAGGCACTGGAAGGCGTCAGCGATCCGGAAGCCAAGCGCAAGATCATCGGCAACCTGTTCGTCGAGATCTTCGATGAAGAGTCGAACAAGCTCAGCAACGCCAAGTGGCTGGCACAGGGTACGATCTATCCGGACGTGATCGAGTCGGCTGGCAGCAAGACCGGCAAGGCGCACGTCATCAAGAGCCACCACAACGTGGGCGGCCTGCCGGAAGACATGAAGCTCAAGCTGGTCGAGCCGCTGCGCGAGTTGTTCAAGGACGAAGTGCGTCGCCTCGGCGTCGAGCTCGGCTTGCCGCGCACGATGGTTTACCGCCATCCGTTCCCGGGCCCGGGCCTGGGTGTGCGCATCCTCGGCGAAGTGAAGCGCGAGTACGCCGAGCTGCTGGGCAAGGCGGACGCGATCTTCATCGAAGAACTGCGTGCAGCCGATCTGTACGACAAGACCAGCCAGGCGTTTGCCGTATTCCTGCCGGTCAAGTCGGTGGGTGTGGTTGGCGATGCACGTGCCTATGAGTGGGTGATCGCACTGCGTGCGGTCGAGACCATCGACTTCATGACCGCGCATTGGGCGCACCTGCCGTACGACTTCCTCGGCCGCGTCTCCAACCGCATCATCAACGAACTGCGTGGCGTCTCGCGCGTGGTCTACGATATCTCCGGCAAGCCGCCGGCGACGATCGAGTGGGAGTGATGGTGTGCCTCGCACGGCGCGGTAGCAACTGACGGCATTAAGTCAAATGCCCTCGTAGTGCGCGGTTCGGTCCACAGAGCAGTCCGGAATCCGATGCCAGATCCTTGGCATCGGATTTTTCTTTTGTAGGAGCAGCGTCAGCCGCGAAGCATGTACATCATCAGATGGCATGGGTGCCTGGAGGGATCGAACACCCTCAGCTTCGCGGCAATGGGCCGCTCCTGCAGACAAGCGCCTGGCCGTCCTATCAGCTGCAATACGCGCAGTACGGGAACTTGCACTACCCAGGGCGAGCCTGATCCGGCACACGAGCTTTCACTGCATTGGCGCGCGCGCGACAGCGGATACGCCCCTCGGCATCCCTCATCAGGCGGGTGCTGATCCGATCCTTGAGCAAGGCGCGCTCCTCAGCGGTCATGGCCGCGAGTGTCGAGCCGACGCTGGGTGCGCCGAGCGCCGTGGACCAGAAATCTTCAAAGTCTGCGAATGTGCGGGATACCTCGATTGCGAGGGTTTCAATCGCTTCCAGGCCAGCGCCACTCCACAACTCCCGCAGTGCCTCGATTCGTGAAGCCCCAGGACTGGGCGGTGACGGGACGGTATGGCCAAGCCCACGCATCTCCGCCAGCAACATCTCATAGGGAAAGCCGCCACCCAGCATGTCCCAGGCATATGCGGTGACGCTGCCACCCGGGCGAACGACACGCGCCATTTCAGCCACGCCCCGGGCCGGCTCGGCGACAAAGAAAATAACCAGCGGCATCACGGCGATATCGAAGACAGCATCCGGGTAGGGCAGGGCCATCGCATCGCCCTGGTCAAACACAGCTGTCTGCAGCGCTGATTGGGCTCGCGCATAGGCAAGCTGCTGTTGGGATGGATCTACACCATGGATCGAGCCCGGCGCGCAGCGCCCGATGACCATCCCGGTGAAGGCGCCGTTGCCGCAGCCGACATCCAGCCATTGCTGATGTGGTGCAGGGGCAAGCCAATCGAGAAATACCTCGCCGACAAGCTGGCTCCATACCCCCATGTAGCGCTCGTAGGTGGCGCCGTCGCGAAAGCGGATTTCGTTGGTCGTCATATCAGCCCTCACAGAACACAATCAGCGTAGCGGAAAGATAGAGCCCAAGCCCGAACACCGTATGCGTAGCCAGACTGCGCAGGCAGTTCTTCAAAGGTGTTGGTGTCTTCGATGCCATGAAGCCTGCCCCCATCGCCGGCTGCATGACCAACAGCGGCGCCACCACGGTTGCCGCGCCCACGGCCAAGGCCGGCAACAAGGAGGGTTGGTACATCCAGGACGAACCCTCCACTGCCAGCAACAGCGCCGCAAAAGCGATGCCAATGGCATAGTGGACGATCCAGCCGAGCAGTCGCTCGCTTGGAATTGCGGTTGCGTGCCGGATGCTGGTGTGTGCGAACCTGCCGCAGGCCAGGTGTCCTGCCCAGCGGCCAAGCAATGCGAAGTCCAGTGTGGGATAGCCCAGTCGCTTGAGGATCTGGGTCCAGACATCCATCACCGCCGTCGCTCCAATCCCAAGCAGTACCATCCGCGTCAAATCTTCCCACGCCATGTCCGTTCCTTTGCAATCGATGCAGTTGGCTACAACGGCATGGTAAAAGTTGAAGTCAACTTCAAGTCAAGAGGGTGCAATGGATATCGCCGAGGTCGCCAGAAGAACGGGGCTGCCGTCATCCACGCTGCGTTTCTACGAAAACAAGGGCCTGATCGTTGCGAGCCGTGGCGCCGGTGGTCGGCGCCACTTTGCGCCCAGCGTGCTCGATCAGTTGGGTCTGATCGCGCTGGGTCAGGCTGGCGGTCTGTCGCTGGACGAAATCCAGGCCATGCTGTCGCCGCAGGAGGCTCCGCGCGTGGATCGGGCGTTGTTGCTGGCCAAGGCCGATGAGATAGATGCGACCGTCAAGCGGTTGCGGGCGATGAGCGCAGGGCTGCGCCATGCAGCGGCATGCCCTGCGGTGAATCATGCCGAATGCCCGAATTTCCAGCGATTGCTCAAGGCTGCGGTCGCTGGTCGGCTGAAGCAGGGCGCGACCAGTTTGAAGGCGGCGAGACGCAGCCCGCGAGCGGGCAGTGCCAAGCAGTGATAGTGCAGAAGATCTGGGTGCCAGCAGTTGGCTGTCCCGCTGGTGGCGGCACGCCTGGTGTTTCCGGGATTGCCTCAGCGGAACGTTACATTGACCGTCGCGGTTGCGGAAAACGGCCCCAGCTTTGCGGTGTCATCGGTCCAGATCAATGAAGCGAGGAAGTCGTAGTTCATCAGTGTATTGTTGACCGGCCCCAACGGCATGGATTTTTTGAACTGGATGAAACGGCTCGGTGTATCCGCAGGGGATATCGCGATGCCGAATCCGCCATTGAGTTTGGGAATGATGAGGCTGCCGTCCTTCACGGTGTTGAGGGTGCTGATCGAGGCGATCAACATTTGATTGCTGCATTCATTACCGGCACCGGGATGGGTCATGTCGACCTGGATCTGGAAGGGAACCTGCGACTGGATCGCCCCTTTGTTGATGTCTGCAATCGGGATGCGGCCGAAATCCACGGTACTTCCCGAGTTTCCGATGATCGCGATATTCGGGCTGCAGGCTATGAAGTGAATTTTCCCCAGCCCGGATACCCCTGCGCGGAAATTTGAGTTGGGTATGGTATTCAGGCCGCCTTCGCCGTCCACTTGAAATAGATCGTAGACCCCATGGTTGTTGATGTTTCCGCTCTGGGGCGGTGGGCTGCCGGTCGCCTTGATGTAGATCGAAAAGGTGACATACAACACCATCGACGTTGCACATCGTTTGGCTTTGGCGTTGTTCCAGTACATTCTGCAGTTCTTGCGGTTTGCCGGTGGCGCGGTTCCTTGACCTGCCAGCAATCGGATGTCGCCTCTGCTGAGGCTGTGGTCGACGTTCTTGATGGTCACGCCAACCTCGATCGACGGGTGGATCTGGGCAACGGTCCGGTCCGGGTCCCAATAGAAGAACGCGTCTTCGCCTTGCGGCGCGCCTTGCGCGTCTACGCAACGGAAACTCACGGTGTAGTCGTCCGAGCGCCATAGCAGCCGGCCGCGAACCGCGTCGCCCTTTGAGATCGTGATTTCGTCGAGTAGCGGTATGACCTGGTTGACTGATTCGGTCATGGCATCCTTGCAGGACAAGGCCCACGCCGCGCTTGGCAGCGCCAACAGGAACATCAATGCTGCAAGTGCCACGCACGGTTTGTTTTTCATCTTCAAGGTCATTGTGATTGGCTTGGTGGAACGCAGGGCAACTCGATGTGCCGATAGCCCGGCAAGTTCGTGGGAGATGGGGATGCCAGCGTTTTTTCCAGGCGCATCTCGCAGCGCTGATCAGGACGGGTGCCCCAGCGCACAGAGAGTCGGTCACCAGGATGCACACCACCGACGAAAATCTCGCCCTTGGGTCCAGCGATGCCGCGGCTCAGTCCGTCACTGTCGAACACCGTTGTTCCGAGCGGCACGCGGATGTCCTCGGCCAGAATGGGGCGGATCATCAAACTGAGGCCACGACGGGTTTCAAAGTCCACCCGCGTCAATGCGCCACGGGTGGGGACGACGTTGCGGGAAATCCTGCTGGCATCGATGTCGGCGCCAAGATCGTCGGTGCGCAGGGCCACCCGATTGCTGCGATAGGCGCTGATACCGCTGACCAGACCGTAGCCGCGCCGATCCAGCCGGACCCCGGACTGGTTCTCCAGACCAAGGCCGGCACCATCCTGCGCATGCACAAGAACATTGGTACGGTGCAGTGATTGTGCAAAGGTCAGGCCATTGCGGTGCAGAACCCAACCGCCGCGCAGGCCCCAGTTGATCTGTGAGTAGTTGTCCGCAAGCGTGCTGCCGATCGTGGCCACCCCCTTGCTGCCCATGTAGCGAAGGTTTGCCGAACCGATATTGCCGACGTTGGATTTACCAATACTCACGCCGTATCCCAGTCGGTCACCATCAAGCAGGGAGCCGTTGAGGCCGGATTGGTAGCTTGCGCCGCTTCTGCGTGAGTGACTGTAGGACGCCGAGCTGCTGCTACGGCGCCGACCCAGGCGATCCAGCGGCAGTGATAGGGTCAGGCCGAACGAACGCTCGGCACGGCTGTAGCGCCCTTGGCTATGCCTGGCGAACGCGCCGAAACTGATTGTGCCAATGTGACCATTCAAACCCAGTTGTAGCTCGCGCTCACGTGCATTTGCGCCCCAATAGCTCTGATTGTTGTAGCTGGCATCGAGGGAATAGCCATCGGATATGCGTTGGTTCAGCGCGATCTCCAGCCGCTTGCGTTTGTTGTGGTAGCGCCGGCTTTGGATCAAGTGCTGTTGCGGTTGAGTCCATGGTGTTGCTTGGTCGGCAGAGTCGACCAGGTCCTCGTAGCTGGCCTCGTAGTAGCCGTGACGCCACTGCGCACGCTCCGCGCTTGCATCGCTGAAATCGTAGTAGCCGGAGGTCGAGTAGCGATGGCCTACCAGGCGAAATTCGGTGCCATGTGCATTCAGCGACTTCGAATACAGGAAGCGATAGCTTTGGCCGTTGCTGAGCTTGCCTTGCGCAAGCCGAGTGCGGGCGTGAGTCACATCGATCGACGCTGAGCCGAACCGGCCAAGGCTTTGGGCTGCCCCAACGGCCATTGCACTGTAGTTGTCGGACACTAGAAGTCCCGCATACGGTGTGGTGTCCGATGCCAAGCCACGCGCCGCGCTGGCCTGTACGAAGCGCGGCTGGTAGCGGTCATGGCCGTTGCGCAATTCGCCGGCGCTGAGCTCGTAGTGCAACAGGCCTGGTCGCAGCATGGTCTCGACTGCAGAGAAGGACTGTTTGTAGCGTTGCAGGGAGCCATCCGCTTCGACTATGGAGACTTCCAGTTCGCCACTCAGGCGATTGGGGACGATATCGTCGATCTGGAAAGCACCCGGGGCGACATTCAATGCATAGATGAGGCTTCCATCCTGACGTATCTCCACACGCGCATTGCTGGCGGCGATGCCGCGTACAACCGGAGCGTAGCTTCGCTGGCTGTATGGCAGCATTTCGTCGTCGTTGGATATCTGCAGGCCACGGAAGCGGACGCTGTCGAAAACACCATATGCGGTATAGGTATCGCCAATCGTCAGTCTGCTGTGCGATGAGCTGAAGTCGGTTTCTGCACGGGCTCCCTGTGTTGTCCAGTGTGTCCCGCCGGCCCTGCTTGAACGGCTGCCGCTGGCGGTGTGGCGGAAGCGCCACATGCCAGCGTTGAGCGTACTGTTGATCGATGCAAAGAAGTAATCATCACGACGCTGTTTTCCGTGGCGGTTGTGCGCCCCATTGAAGGCATAGTCGACCAATAGTGCATTGATCCCCTGGTCACGCAGCGCTTTCGGAATATGGCCGCGCGGCAGGTTGACAAGATCCACCTGCGGCACACGTAGATCCAGCCGCTGCTGGTTGCCGTTGTAGCTGACGCGCGCATCGGGAATGGCGCGGGCAAGTGCAACGCAGCCATATGCACCGGCTGCGCCAACCTCCGCATCTTCCAGTCGGATGCCCCATTGTTTGAGGCGACTGTGCGGGAGGCAGGGCTGGCTCTGGCCGGTTGCTGACATCGCAAACATTATTTCTTCACGAGCCACCTCGCTACCGTTGAGGTAGATGGCGAAAAGATAGGTGCCAGGCAGGATCGCACCGGGGCTGGACAGCGCGGCGACATCGCTGTGGGCGGCGTCGCCGCGCAGGAAATCCAGATTGAAACCTGGTGTGGCAACAGCGCTGCCGATACCAAGTGCGTTGAGGGCGACCGCGAGCGGTGCCAAGCGCGGGGCGATGTTGCCCCTCCGCAGCGTTACACGGATTCTGCGAAGCATGAAGGAATTCGCGAAGTGGGTCGGGGGTTTACTTAGCGACGCAGTGGCACGTCGGTGACATCGCTGATGCCGCCGTAGTCGTTGATATAGCCAAAGCGCAATGACTGCGCACCGTTGAGATTGAGTTTGGACGCCGGGACCGAAAGCGTCTGGCCGGGTGCAATCATGTCCAGCTCGATGTCGTTGCCGATGCCTGCGGTTGCCAGCCCCTGCAGATGGGAGAAGGTGATATGCATCGGGCTGGTGTTGCGGACCTCCAGCCGTTGGCCGTCGATCCGCCATTGCAAGCTGCGCGCGGCTTGATCCAATGTCTTGTTGAGGGAAAGTGGCCGGTAGAGCAGCTTGATGCGTGTGCGGATTGCCACCTGCAGCACATTGTCGGCCTCGGCAGTGGGCGGAATCTCCTGCACGTTGATCCATAGCAGTGATTCCCTGTCCTCGGGTAGTCCGCTGCCGGCGTAGATGGTCCGAACAACTGCCTGCTCGCCTGGGGCCAGCTGCATCAGTGGCGGGGTGATCACCATAGGAAGGTCTTGCGGGGCCACGGTGTCATCACCGCTGTCCAGCCAGGTCTGGATCATGTAGGGGAGAGTGCTCTTGTTCGCCAAGGTCACTGCAGCCGACGCGGATTTGGCGTCATAGATCACGCGTGTGGTCTGCACCTGCACTGCCGCACCGGCGACATCGGACAAACAAGCACATAGCGGGATGGTCAGGACAACAGGCCATTTCATTGTCCGGCAGAAAAGGGCGCGCATGAAGTTCATCGGGCTTGCCATGGAGTTCAGTGATGGGGAGTGCTGGCTTGATGGGCCGCGGGGCTGCCAACGGCGATGCGTGGCCGGCCCCGCGGAGGAAATCAGCGGTACTCGATCGAGAACGTCGAGTTCGCGTCGGCATCACCTGCGCCGACTTCCTTCTCAAACGACTTGTAGCGTGCCTTCAGATTGACGGTTGCCTTGCCGGTGGCGGCAACGGTGACCAGTGCTGGATCAACCAAGTCCTGGTTGATCGGGAAGACCTTGTCGTTGTTGTCCAGAATTTCAATGCCAACGCCGGTTGCCTTGCTCACCGCAAGCAGCTCCGGATGGCCGGTTGGGGTGGTGCCGTCAAACCGCAGCGTGTAGGTACCGGCTTCGCAGTTCTCCATGGTGATGTTGAAGCTCTTGGGCGCGGAAACATCACCCGCGTCCCTGAACAGCGTGGTCGGGAACGTGCCGATGGTGACGGTCTGGTCGACGCTGGCCGTGCTGACGTCACAGGTGGATTGGACGATCTCACCCTTGAAGGTGATGGAGCCCGATGCTGCCTGCGCTGCCGGTGCTACCAGGCAGGACAGCGCCAGTGCCAGTGCTGCGGTCTTGAGAATGTTGCTGGACTTGAAATTCATCTGGTGTTCCTGTGTGTTGAGGATGGTGGCCGCGACGTTTGTGTTTTCGCCGAGGTTTTGGTTGACCGCGATGAGCCCTGCAGCGCAGGTCATGCGGTTTGAAACTGACGCTTGGCGATGGCAACCGTGCTGCGACGCCACTGCGTGCGTGTTGGCAAAGCTGGCGCGGTGGTTGGCTCATGCGGACTTCTGCATGAGTGGTTGGGGACTCACTCCAGGAGCGGCGAGCAAGCGTGGCGGTGGAGCTGCTATCCGACGGGAGCATCGTCGGCATAGGTGATGGCGCCGCTATTGGCGGCGCTGGACAGCGCACATGGCGATGTGTGTGTTCTGACGTTGGTGGCTGGACGCGCTGTGGGTGGGCTGCAAACAGCCCGCCCACAGGGCGGCAGATCGCAGTGCGGAGCAATGCGTCTGTTTGCGATCTGGTTTGTTCTTGCCGTGTGTTTTGTTGCCTGCCTGCTCAGCAGGTGAAAGCCCGAAGATCATGCGCTGGCACAGCGTCCCTTGGCGACGTGATTGCAGCGCAGTGTGTGCCCGACCTGGAGTCGCCAGCGAAGGTGGCCATGGATCTCCGGTCGTGCGTTTTCAGTTTGTAATTTGATGGAACTTGTCTGGCCTTGAAGCTTTGCTGTGAGCCGAAAATATTATGTTGCCCGCCTGATCCAAGCTGTAGGTATTTCCCAAAGCGTGGACGGCGATAAGTGATGACGTTGCCGGGAACTTGTGCTGATGCGCGTCGGGATCGCACCTGGAGTTCCCTCGAATGCAACGCTTCGATGTGTGAACGCACGCACGGGTGGTGTTGGCGGAACTAGCGGCCAATTGAGGGCGTGCATCCAAGCAAACACGGCCTTGCTGTTTGCCCGTCAGGCTGGGGCGCGCGTGGCTGGGGCTGCTGCGGGTGAATGTTCACCTGTTCAGGTTTTTGTGGCCGGGTGTTCCTGCTGCGTCCGCCGTTGCGTGCGGTAGCGCAAACGCATCTGCCTGGTCGGCTGGAGCATGCACGTGGAGTTCCAGCGCTGGCAGTTCAACTGACGGGGGTGTGGCGGCGCATATGCAGGGCGATAGCCGTGGCTGGCGAAGGCCCAGTGCCACGCCGCACGCTTCGCTGGGTTTGTTCTGTGCCGGCGCATGAGCGCGCTGGTCTGGGGCCCAAAGGAGTGCTGGCATCGAACCGGTGGTGATGGACAGGCGGCGACCTTTCGGCGACCCGGTCGGCAGGAGTAGACCCAATGCCGGCACCGTGTTCGACAAGGTCTGCATCCTGGCTGCGTGGGAATGACAGCAGAGAGGTGAGAGCAGGACAAAGCAAGCGCAAGCCCCAAAGGCCAGCCTGTTACCCCCAGCAACTCCACCCAGCCCATCAGCAACCGCCTTGTCCGGAACTGGGTGCAACACTGCGTTTCCCGCCTGTGCAGTGCCCGGGCAGTTGTCTTCCGCCTGATCCTTGCGAATATTTAACGCACAGCGGGTAGAATTTTTCATATGAAACTATGGTCGATTCGCGGTAACTCGCAAAAACTCGATGGCGGCGCAATGTTCGGCAACGCCCCCAAGGCCCTGTGGGAGCGATGGGCAGCGGCCGATGAGTCCAATCGTATTGAATTGGCATGCCGCGCCCTGTTGGCCAGTCCGCTGGGGGGCAAGACTGTCCTGTTCGAAGCCGGTATCGGCGCGTTCTTCGAGCCCAAGCTTCGTGAGCGCTATGGTGTGCAGGAGTCGCGGCATGTATTGATCGACTCGCTGCGCGAAGCCGGCTTTGAGCATGAAGACATCGACGTGGTCGTGTTGAGTCATCTGCACTTCGATCATGCAGGTGGGCTGCTGGCACCGTGGTCGGAAGGTCGCGGGCCGGAGTTGCTGTTCCCCAATGCGACCTTCGTGATCGGGGCCGAGCATTGGGAGCGGGCCAAGCACCCGCACCCGCGTGATCGGGCCAGCTTCATTCCCGAGTTGACGGGATTGCTGGAAGCCAGCGGGCGCCTGGAAGTCGTCAGTGGTGCCTATTCAAAAGCATTGGGCGAGTCGGTGCGTTTCAGCTTCAGCGATGGCCATACGCCAGGCTTGATGCTGGCCGAGATCGTCGGCCCTGAGCGGGTAAACGGCCAGTCGCGTGGTGGCGTCGTGTTCTGTGCGGATCTGATCCCCGGCCGCTCCTGGGTGCACGTGCCGATCACCATGGGCTACGACCGCAATGCCGAGCTGCTGATCGACGAGAAGCGCGCTTTCCTGGAAGACAAGCTTGCACGCAACGTACACCTGTTTTTCACCCATGATCCGCAATGTGCGATGGCGCAGGTGGTACGTGACGAAAAGGGCCGCTTTGGTACTGCCCATGAGGTGGGTGAGTTGAAAGCGCGTTCACTGGCTGCCTGAGCGCTCCCGGCAATATGTGACGCGAACGAAAAAAGCGGGGCCTATAGGCCCCGTTTTTTTGTTGTCTGCAGATGGTGATCAGTGGGTGCGCAGGCAACTGCTCATGAAGGTTTTGCGGGCATCGCCCACCAGGTGTTTGCTTGCAGCATCCGTGTTGCAACTGGCCATGCGTTGTTGCGGGGTAGTTGCGGCGGTAGCGGTATGTGCAGCCGGCATGGGCTTCGGAGCAGCCGGCGACGGTGCCGTCATTGGCGAGTGCGCTGCCATTGCAGGTGCTGCCGCCGCAGCCGGGGCGGCGTGGGTGGTCAGGCAGCTGCGTTGCGCCTGCTTGTAGGCGTCGCCCTTCATGCCTTTGTTCTTGGCCGAGCAGTCGGCCATGCGCTGTTGTTGTGGGGTACGCGTAGCGGCGGTTGCAGCGTTTGCGGCGAGGGGAAGTGCGGTGACCAGCAGCAGGCAGGCGAGCAGGGCGGGGCGGTACATGGTGAGCTCCTTCGCGGGTGGTGGTAGGGAGCATCCGCCTGCGGGGGAGTAAATCTTCGTCAACCGACGATGAAACTTTTTTAATCGTCGATGGGACCCGGGGATTTGCGTGGCGCAGGCGCCCCGTGCTGACTTCCGGCACTGCAGAAACTGACTTCCGGCACTGAATCCGGGTGTTGCCAGCAGCGACAGTCGTCGCATCACTTTCTGCCGGGATATCGCCTTGAAACGTCTTTCTTTGCTTCGCCGTGCCGTATTGGCCTGCATCATGTTGCTGGCTCCAGCCGCGTTGGCGGTTGCTGCTCCCGCCGAGGTGGTGCCGCTGCAGGTTCGTCCTGATCGCGCGACCACGATGGCGATATGGGGGCCTGCGCAGGTACGTGGGGTGGTGCTGTTTTCCTCGGGGCACGGTGCCTGGCCGGAGCGCTACGAGCGACTGATGCAGGCGTGGTCGGACGCCGGTTTCGTGGTGCTGGCGCCCTTGCACGTGGATTCGGTCAAGTATCCAGGACGGGAAAAGTTCTCACTGCAGCAGGGCTTGGGCGAACGCTTCGCCGACATGCGCGCGGCCAGTGCTTACGCCTCCGAACATTGGCCTGGGGTGCCGGTGGCCGCAGCGGGGCACAGCCTGGGGACCTTGATTTCGGCTGCACTGGGAGGCGCGCTGGCGCAGTTGGGGGCGCTGCGTGATACCTCGGTGGTGGCTGTACTGGGTTACTCATCGCCCGGAAAGATTCCTGGGCTGATAGGGCCCGAATCCTATGCAACGCTGGCAGTGCCGCTGCTGCTTGTCAGCGGTGACGAGGACCGGGTGCCGGGCTTCGTCGTGGATCCGGCGGATCATCTGTATGCAGTTGAAACCGCACCGGCCGGTGACAAGACCGCGGTGGTGCTGGCGGGCGGCGATCACAATCTGATCGGTGGAGAGCCGGAGCAACTGTTTGAAAGAGCCCGGCAACTGGGCACTGCGTTCCTCCAGGCCGAGTTGCTTGGAAACGCGTCGGCGCGTGGAGTATTGGCCGCTCCGCCGGCTGCGGGTGAACACTGGCTGCGGCGATGACGTTGGCGTGGCTGCCGGCAGATGCCCGCAGCCACGTGATGCGCGGACCGGCCTCAGCCAACCCGGGTGCCGAAGATGCGGTCGCCAGCATCGCCCAGGCCCGGCAGGATGTAGCCCTTCTCGTTGAGGCGCTCGTCGATGGCGGCGGTATACACCTCAACGTCCGGGTGCACGGCTTCCAGTGCCTTCAGGCCTTCCGGTGCGGCGACCAGGAAGATGCCCTTGATGCGGCGTGCGCCAGCGCGCTTGAGCATGTCGATGGTGGCGATCAAGGTGCCGCCGGTTGCCAGCATCGGGTCCAGGATCAATGCGTCGCGCTCTTCCAGGCGGCCCGTCAGGCGCTCGAAGTAGGGCACCGGCTGCAGGGTCTCTTCATTGCGCTGCAGGCCAACCACGCTCACTCGGGCGGCCGGAATCAGCGACAGGACGCCGGTCAGCATGCCCAGGCCGGCACGCAGGATCGGCACCACGGTGATCTTGGCGCCGGCAATGCGTTGTACCTGCACCGGACCGGCCCAGCCGGGCATGGTGTGGCTTTCAGTTTCCAGGTTGGCGGTGGCCTCATAAGCCAGCAGGGTGCCCAGTTCGTTGACCACCTCGCGGAAATCCTTGGTGCTCATGGATGCATCGCGGAGCAGGCCGATCTTGTGTTGGACCAGGGGGTGGCGGACTTCGACGATTTTCATGGGCGTGATCGGACTGGAGAAGAGCCGCCATTTTAACGCTTCTGGGTCCGCGCCTCCGCAGCCGCCGCGCGCCTGCAGGCAACCGACAAATCGGGCCAAATGCGGCCGGCTTGCCGTTCTGGCTGAGCGGTGGGCAACGCTCGGGACTTGCAGCCGGCCACGACACAGGGAGGCGAGGTGTCGCAGGGAACTGCCTGCAGCGGTGGATGTCGTGTTGCTTCAGCGCAGGCGGGGTGCAATGGAATTCCCGGCGGGGAGAGATTCGCACTGAAGAAGCGGGTTGATCAATTCCTTGCGCTTGCGCGATGACAGGCTGAAACATTCCCGCTTTGCCATTGTAACTGTCACGTAACTGAACGGACATACCGTGCACACCCATCCTTTACACAGATTGGGGGCGGTAGTGCGCAAGAGCGTCTTGGTGGTGGCGGTGACGACCGCGGTGGCCTGCATGGCTGCTGCGCCTGCATATGCACAACAGGCAACGGCCGATGGCGCGACCACGTTTGCCAGTGGTGCCGCGGCCGCTATCGATCTGGAGCGCATTGAGGTACGCGCGCAGCGCGAAGCGCAGATACGCGCCGTTGAACTCAAGCGCGACGCCAATGGCGTGCAGGACGCGGTTGCCTCCGACTCGATGGGTGACTACCCGGACATGAATGTCGCCGAGTCGCTGCAGCGGCTACCGGGCGTGAGCGTTACCCGTGATCAGGGCGAGGGGCGCTTCGTGGTGATCCGTGGCCTGGATGCGGCGTTGAATAGCGTCAGCATCGACGGCATTGCCATCGGCACGCCGGAGGATTCCTCACGGGCGGCGCCGTTGGACGTGATTCCGTCCGAGTCCACCGAGCGTCTGCGGGTGATCAAGTCGGCCACGCCGGATATGCCGGGTGATGCAATTGGTGGCGCGGTGGTGGTGGAATCGGCATCGGCCTTCGATCGCGATGGCCGCTCTTTGAAGGGCAAGCTGGAAGCCAGTCATCAGGAACTGTCGGGCAAAACCAGCCCGAAGGCTGCATTCAACTACAGCGAAGTGTTTGCAGAAACCTTCGGTGTAGCGCTCGGCGTGAACTACCAGAAGCGCAGCTTCGAGTCCGACAATACCGAGGTCGAATACGACAAGTTCGATGGCGGCGCCAAGGATGATCTGGTTGCAGTCGAGGTGCAGCGCCGCAAATACACCATCGAACGCGAACGCACCGGTGCCAATCTGAACTTCGATTGGCGGCCGGATGACGATAATCGCTATTACCTGCGCACCCTGTACAGCCAGTTCGACGATGCCGAAACGCGTCAGCGCACGATCTTCGGTTTTGGCGATGCGGACTCGATCACCGCGCTGGGCGGCGGTCGCTACCAGGTGGACGATCTGCCGGCGGATGCCATCAGCAAGCGCATGCGATACCGCACCAAGGAGGAGAACACCTTGGCCGTCAGCTTCGGCGGTGAGAACCGGCTGAGCGGCGCTGTGCTGGATTACAAGCTTGGCTACACCAAGACCCGCGAGCGCGTGAATGACGAGATGGAGGCGCGCTTCGACTACGACGGTGCCGACATGTCGGCCACCCTCGACCAGACCAGTGGCATACCGGGCATCAGCCTGAGTGACAGCGGCTGGATGGAGAACGGCAACTATGTGTTCGATCGCGTGGTGCTATCGCCCAAGCAGATCGACGACAGCGAACGCAGTGCGCAGCTCAACATCCGCTTCGATGGTGACAAGGCCAGTTACAAGTTCGGTGTGCTGGGTCGTTGGCGCGAGCGCGATGTCAATGTGGATGAGGTGGAGCTGCGTACGGGCCCGGCGGTCGATCTGTCCAGCTGGAACGGCAAGACCCTGGATTATCGCGGTGGCAGCCTCGGTCAAGGCATGAGCTCGGCGGCGATGCGCGCGTGGTGGGCGGCCAACGGCAACAAGTACAGCGCCAAGTCCGGTGACGTTGCCGGCAACAAGATGACCTCGCTGGAAGAGGACTATGTTGCCAATGAAGACATTTTTTCGGCCTATGCAATGGGCACCTGGGATATCGGCGCACTGCGCGTGATCGGTGGTGTGCGCGTGGAGAACACCCAGTTCAATGCGACCGGCAATGACGTGGATATCGCCAGCGATGGCAAGACCGTCGTTGTAACGCCGCGTATCGCCAACAACAGCTATACCAGCGTGCTGCCAGGTCTGCACCTGCGCTACGACACCAATAGTGACTGGGTGCTGCGCGGCTCGCTCAACAAGACCGTCGCACGTCCGTCGTTTGGTGACGTCTCGCCGCGTTTGGCCGTAAACCGCGACGACAAGGAAGCGCGCATCGGCAATCCGAATCTTGACCCGTATGAATCCACCAATCTGGATTTGTCCTTCGAGCGCTATCTTGGCGACAGCGGCATCATCTCGCTGGGCCTGTTCCACAAGTCCATCGATGGTTACATCGTGCAGGTCGAGAGCAAGACCGACCTGGAGTATCCGGGCTTTGACGTGACCCGATCCATCAATGGCGACAAGGCCAAGGTGTTCGGCGCAGAGTTCAACTGGCAGCAGCAACTGAGCTTTCTGCCGGGTGCATGGTCTGGCTTGCTGGTCGGTGCCAGCGGCACCTGGCTGGATACCGATTTTGACCCGGGTATCGCCGACCGCCAGGACGAGGACTTCAATCTGCCGCGTGCGTCAAAGAACATTTACAGCGCGCATATCGGTTATGAGTGGGGTGGACTCAGTACGCGCCTGGCCGGCGTCTATCGCAGCGAATACCTGGACACCATCGGTGACAGCCGTGCCTTCGACATCTATGTCGCGCCACATACCCAGCTGGATTTCAGTTTTGACTACAAGGTAAGCAAGAACGTGAGTCTGTATCTTGAAGCCTCCAATCTGCTGGATGAGCCGCTGGAGCTGTATCAGGGCGTTTCCTCACGCACCCTGCAGAACGAGGAATACGGCCGCACCTACGCGATCGGCGTGAAGGTGGCACTGTGAGGGCTGCGCTTGTTGCGACCGCCGTTGCCCTGGTGTTGAGCGCCTGCCAGCCGACACCCAAATCCGCCACGCCGCCGACCGCCGCCGATGTTGCTGAAGGTGCGACCGCCGCGCCGTCCACACTGGTTGCCGAAGCGTTCCTGACGCCGATGACGCCGGCTGACAACATCGACTCGCCGGCCAGCTGGCGCGGCGCCGATGGCCGGTTGTGGCTGATCGCCACCGCCAAGGCCACCGACAAGCTGGTGGTTTATGACGGCCAGACCGGCAAGCACCTGCGCGACATCGGCACAACCGGCACCGGCCTTGGTCAGTTCGATCGCCCCAATGGCATCGCGGTGCAGGATGACCTGGTCTTCATCGTCGAGCGCGACAATCACCGTGTGCAGGTGCTGCAGCTGCCGGACTTCAAGCCGCTGGGCGTGTTCGCCGGCAACGACCTGCGCAAGCCCTATGGCCTGTGGGTGAATCCGGTGCAGGGCGGTTATGACCTGTACGTCACTGACTCCTACGACGATGGCGAGGATGCCGCGGGCAATGACATCCTGCCGGCGCTGGAGCGTCTGGACGAGCGCGTGCGTCGCTACCACGTCACCGTCAATGGCGATGAGGTGCAGGCCAAGCTGGTGCGCAGCATCGGCGACACATCGCCGAAGGGTGCCTTGCGCGTGGTCGAGTCGATCTGGGGAGATCCCGCCAACGACCGTCTGCTGATCGCCGAAGAAGACGAAACCTATGCCAGTGAGTTCAAGGTCTACAACCTGGCGGGCGACTTCAGCGGCGAGACCTTTGGTCGCGGCCTGTTCAAGGCCCAGGCCGAAGGTGTGATGCTGCGGACCTGCGGTGATGGTGGCTGGTGGATCACCACCGAGCAGGGCAAGCAGCGCAGCACCTTCCATCTGTTTGATCGCAAGACGCTGGCGCCGGTGGGCTCGTTCCACGGCAATACGGTGGCCAATACCGACGGCATCTGGAACAGCCAGCAGGTGTCGGCGCGCTTCCCGCAGGGCGCGTTGTACGCGGTGCATGACGATCAAGGTGTGGTGGCCTTCGATTGGCGTGATATCGCCAAGGCGTTGTCGCTGCCGCAGGACTGTGGCCAGTGACGGCGCAGGGGCGTTCCCGCCAGCGGTTGCCGCTGCTGGCTTTGATCAGCGCAGCGCTGATGGGCGCAGCTGGAGCGGTGGGGGCCGCTCCAGCTGCGGAGCCCAACACGCAGGTGCCGGCGGGGAGCCGGCAATACGCGGCCAGTGGCTTCCCTGACCGCATCGTTGCTTCGCCAGCGCAGGATGCCAGCAGCGGTTTCGCAGTGGCTTGGCGCACTGCGCCGCTGGCACAGCCAGCGTTGCTGGAAATCACCGTGGCTGGCGATTCGCCGGACATGGGCCAGGTGCGACAGCTCAGTGCGAGCAGCCAACTGCTGCAGACCGAGAACGGCAGCGGCCAACATCATCGTGTGCTGATCGATGGTCTGCAGGCCGACACGCTGTATGCCTACAGGGTGCAGGGGCAGGGCAGCTGGAGTGCATGGCAGCACTTCCGTACCGCCGCTGCCGCTGGCCAACCGCTGACCGTTCTGTACTTCGGCGATACCCAGAACAAGAACCTCAGCCATGTCAGCCGGGTGATACGGCAGGGCTGGCAGACCGCACCGGATGCGCGGCTCACGCTGTTTGCTGGCGATCTGGTCAGTGGTGGCGATGGCGAGGACGACAACGAATGGGGCGAGTGGTTTGCCGCCGGTGGCTGGCTGCTACCGGGCATGGCGGTCGCGCCGGCCGCTGGCAACCACGAGTATTTTGAAGAGTTCGAGGACACACCGCAGGAAAGGCGTGTGCTGGGCAAGCATTGGCCGGTGACCTTCGCGCTGCCGGGCAACGGAGCAGCGGCTGCTGCCGCTACGACCTACTGGTTCGACTACCAGGGCCTGCGCGTGGTGGTGCTGGATGGAACTTCGGCGCTGGATCTGGGTACTGCCAAAGCGCAGGCCAGCTGGTTGGAGGGCGTTCTGAACAGCAGTCGTCAGCCCTGGAACATTGTGGTCGTGCACCAGCCTCTGTATCCCTTGCGCGCCGAGCGTGACAGCTCGGTGCTGGCCAGTGAGATCCGTCCGGTACTGCAGCGGCACAAGGTCGATCTGGTGCTGCAGGGCCACGATCACACCTATGGTCGGCGTGCCGATGCAGGCGCAACTTTGCCGCAGTACATCTCGTCCGTCGCCGGTCCCAAGCAGTACCGCTTGTCAGCGGAAGCGCGCGCTACCATGAAGCCTACCGCCGAGGACACACAGCTGTTCCAGGTGTTGCGACTGGATGACAAGGGGCTGCACTACGAGGCACGCACGGCAACCGGCCGCCTGTACGACGCTTTCCGGATCAGCCGCAGTGCCGATGGCGGCAAGCAGTTCAGCGAGATCACCGAAGGACGCATCCCGCAGCGTGATTGTCTGCGTGCGGTGTCGCCCAAGGGCCGCGACGACCGGTGCTGGGAGTAGGTGGATGAAGGTGATGCAGGCAGTTCTCTGTGGCGTGGTGCTAGCCGTCGCGTCACCGGTGCTGGTGGCTGGTCAGCTGCTGCATCCCTTCGCCCTGCCGCAGCCCGAGAATGCGCCGGAGGAAGTGCTGCTGGCGGTGGAGATTCCCGCTGGCGGCGCGATCAAGTACGAACTCGGTGAGCATGGCGAGCTGCGGGTGGATCGCTTCCTGTCGATGCCGGTCGCCTATCCGGCCAACTACGGCTCGATGCCGCAGACCTTGGCCGGTGATGGTGATCCGCTGGATGCGCTGGTGTTGACCCGCTTCCCGATCCAGCCAGGCGCCGTCGTCCGCTTTCGCCCGCTGGGCGTGTTGCGCATGGTCGACAAGGGCAAGGCCGACGAGAAGATCGTTGGCGTGCCGGTGGATGCGGTCGACCCGACCTATGCGAAGGTACGTGCGCTGGAGGATCTGCCGGTCATGGACGTAGAACGCATCGAGGCCTTCTTCCGCACCTACAAGCAGCTGCCAACTGGCGCCGACATCCAGCTCGACGGCTGGGGCGATGCGGGCGAGGCCCGGCAGGTGATACGCCAGGCACTGCTGGAATATCAGCAGGTCGGGCCGACGCGCTGAGTATCCCGCCGGTTTCACGGCTCTGGATGCGGCTTCCTCCTATAATGAACACGGATTTGTCCGAATGTGCTGCCGTGCTGGTGCCGGTAAGGCCTTGGGCCGCGATGGCAGCAGGCAGCAATGACGGCTCGGCCAAGGGTGTTGGCCGAGCGATCACGGCGGACTGTCGGTAACGGCAGGTGCCCAATCAAGGAGGGTGGTCATGCGCATCATTGGAAAGGCGTGGAACAAATTGGCTGTAGCAGCCATGTTGCTTGCAGTAGCTGCGAGTGCGACGGCGGCCCCGCCGTTGGAAGAAGAGATCGTCAACCCCAGCGAAGTTCTGTTCGAGGGTGGCAAGGCCTATGCCGATGCTGGCGGTGGCCAGATGGAGCAGTTGCACAGCCGTAAGCAGGGTGGCGAGACCATTTATTACCGTCTGGTCCGCTACGACAACGAGAACGGTTACGTCGACAATGACGGCGCACAGGCGCTGGCGCAGACCTTCCGTACCGAATCGAGCATCGGCCAGACGCCTTACCGTTACTACGGTTCCGGTCATTTCTCGCGTCCGGATTTCTACAACAGTCCCCACAACCGCGATGCCCGCCAGCGCTACTCCGGGCCGGGTTACTTCGGCAGTTGCAGCCGCTATGACGGCTGCAAGGAAGTGCAGGTCGTGCCGCTGTGGCCGTATTACCGCAGCTACTGACGAAGCACTTATCCATTGCCCGGGAGCTGTGCACGCATCGTTTGGATGAGCTGCCGGGCTTTGTGATTCTGTCTGCGTTGCGCTTGCCGATGCCCGGGTAGTTCCACCCTTGGCAGTTTGTTCGGGGCGCGTTCGAAGCCCGTGACTTGCCGGTATGACGGGCCTTTGGCGATGCTGAGCGATGGTGCGGACGTCGGAAGGTGTGCTAACTGCTTGATGCACTGTTTCAAGCATTTCCGTTCGTATCTGATGCGCTGAGTAGAGCCTTGGTGGCGACCGCATTGTCGGTGAAATGATCTTGAGCGATCCCAGCGGTGCTCCATAACGGCTGCTGCGAGTGCGAGCCGGAAGTCGATCAGAACAATGCGGGAAATCAGCGGTGATTCTGAGGTGATACGAACGCTGTTTGGGTTGTCGAACTTGCGGGATGTGCGGCTGCTGCCACACGCCGTGAAACTTCGTTGTCGGGCGATGGCTTCTATTCTGCGAAACTGTGCTGGTGTTGGGCCATTTCCTTCTGGCGGCATATTGTCCCGGGCCAGCTGCCGAACGTATACGGTTATGCGCTGGTTGTTGAGGGCTTTATTGGTTGTTCTGTGTGTCAGATGTATTTTGAAGCGATGGCGATTATGGCCAAGGCTGCTCCCAAGCTGGACGCTGCTTTCTTTCCATTCAAGATGCCGAATGCCATCAGCAGGATTCCGATCAAGGCCGCAAGGTTGTAGGGCCGCTGGCCATAAAATATGAAATCGATCGCGTTTGCGATAGCGAAAACCGCCAATACCAGTAGCGGTATAGTGTTTGTGCGGGTAGTTGTAGTCATGAGCTTATCGTTGATCCAATATTGGTGGCGAGTATGTCTCGCGCATTGGTCTGTGTTTGCTGCCATTTCGTTGCCGGTCGCAGTTGCTGCCTGGCCTGGGGCGTAGCCCGGATATCCATGGGCGGATTGCCCGGGTTCTAGCCAAGCATAAGCGGGAGGTCATGTATTTTCACATCAGCAACTGCCTGAGTTCACGCAGGCTGTTTTATTGCATGCGCACTTTGTGGCTGTCAACGGTTCGGTTGAGCGTTGCTCAAAATCCCTGCTCCGGCATGGATGCTGTACCCAGTTAAAAATTAACTGTCAATTTTGACAGGGGTGATAATGTGGAACTGGCCATGGTTGACGGCGTTGCTGTTTATAACCTGCGCGAAAATTTCGCTGAAAATCACACCGATGCAGCTTCTTGCAAGGGGGATTGCTCGCTTGAGCGAGCGCGGGTGTCGCACGGATCTTCGGTTTTTGGAAGGCGTAGCCAAGGCGGGGCGGGTCATCGTGTTCGATGTTCAATCAAGCGATGAGTGGCCAAATTGGGCGGTTGCTACGTAGGCTTGGTGGGCAAAAATAATGGAATGTGTACCCATCGATCAGCAGCAAAAGGATGCCTGGATTTGCGGTGCATCTCGAAAAACGACAATTCCATGTGGGTGGTCGCGCTAGACGTCGACTTGTTCCAGCAGCCGATTGGCTCGCATGGCTGGCAGCCTCGGATCAACTTCGATCGATAATGCCGCTGGACTGAAATCGTCACTCACGATGGATGGGCGGAAGCGCCGCTTATCCCGAAGCGCTTCTCGTGGTGCATCAATCGAACAGCCTTCGTAGGGTTGATCGCCGAGCAGTAATGGCTTTAGTGTCGATTGGATTGCAGTTTCATTCCCGCGTTGCTGCTTGAGCGACATCGAGCGATGTACCCGCCAGTACGCTTCGGCTGCACATCAAATCGTGGCTTCGACTTATATGAAATGCCTTGCCCGAGCTGCGCTCAGAACGTCGCTCGGACTGCTTCGCCAGCACAGTATCAAAATGATGGCTCAGTCATTCCTCTCATTTCCCGCGCTGACGAAAAAGCAAGGGCCGTATTTTGGGTAATCGATCCCGTTGATGGGTGATGAGAGCGTCAACCATCTTCCGCCTGGTTTTCGGTCCCTGTCGGCATCTGATCCAGCTGTCAGCTGGTTGCGTGTGTCTCGCATTGCGCTGGCTTGCGTTACAGCCTGATGCTTGGGACTGCTATCAGGCGCTGAGTGCTTCCACCACGCGCAGCTTGGGGTGACCCTTTGAACGCTGCTGATACTCCTGCTCGATATCGGCCAGGCGCTTGGCATTCGGGCACTGCAACATCATGTAGTTGGCGTCGAAGTTGAGCTTGGCGACCAGGAAATCAATGAATGCGCGGACCTTGGGTGAGACCAGGCGGCCGCCGGCAAATACCGCATTGAAGTCGTAATCCGGTCCGGTCCAGCCGGGCAGGATCTGCCGCACCATGCCAGATTCGACAAAGGGCTTGGCCATCACGTCGCTGCTCAACATCAGGCCCTCGCCGGCCACCAGGGCGGCATTCAGGGCTGACGGGTCATTTGCCACCAGCAGTGGGTTGACCGGAAATTCGCGCATCTCTCCGCCATTCTCGGCCAGCGTCCAGGTAAAACGCTGGGTTTGCCCTTGATGTGTCTTGCGGATCGCCAACGTGCGGTGGAACTGCAGCTCATCGGGGTGTTGGGGCTCGCCGTGCACGGCGATATAGGCCGGGCTGGCAAATACCTGGGTGCGCAGACTGCCCAGCTTGCGGGCGATCAGGTTGGAGTCGGGCAGTGCGCCGACGCGCAGCGCCAGATCCACTTCACCGGAGATCAGGTCCAGGGTTTCGTTGCCCAGATGCATATCCACCCGGATCTCCGGGTATTCACTCTGAAACTGGCCCAGCAGCGGTGCAATCCAGCAGGTGCCGATGGAGTACGGCACGGTAAAGCGCAGCCAGCCGCGCGGGCCGGACTGCAGCTGGCTGACCGCGCTCTCGGCCTGGTCCAGTTCGCGGGCGATGCGCTGGCAGTGCTCGTAGTAGACCGTACCGGCTTCAGTCAGTCCGAGCCGACGCGTGGTCCGGTGCAGCAAACGCGCGCCCAGGCGGGTTTCCAACTCCTGCACCTTGCGGCTGACCGTGGTCTTGGGTTGGCCGAGCAGTCGCGCAGCGGCAGTGAAACTGCCCTGTTCAACCACTTTGACGAAGATCAGGGTGTCGTTGAGATCGTTGGCCATGGGTAGGACTCTTGCGGCAACGGAATTGTGCCGGCGACGGGATGATTATTCCCTTCAATCCGTACTAATCAAGTCTGGATTAGGGGTATATCTTGTACGCCTGTACTCAATCCGGACATGTCGTCATGCGTATGCGCTCCCCCATGGCCCTGCCAGCGCCGCGCCGCGAGCCCAGTTACCGCAATGCTTTGCCGTCCAGGCTGGCTGGCAATCGATTGAATCCATTGCAGTTTGAGGCGTTGCTTGAGCACTCGTCCGTGCGTTGCCCGACACCTGCGTGGCGTAAGAGCGCGGCCGAATTGTGGCGGCTTCTGGGTGGAGTTGTCCCATTGGTGGGCCAAAAATTTCCGCGAGCGGGACAGTGATCCTGCCGCAGACAGTCCTGTTTACGCCGGCCAAGGCCCCGTTGCGCAGCAAATCGCGCTGCGAGCCGCGGCGCTGGCGATGTTGAGCTCCGCTTTGTAGTCCTGAAATCCCCTGATCACCTCCCCCTTGGAGCACGAAATGAAAGGTATCTCCCCATCACCCACGCTGCGCCGCGTTGCCTTGGCAGGCATGTCGGCGCTGAGTCTGGCTGTCCTGGTTGCCTGCAGCGGTGGCCACGCTGAAAACGCGGCTCCGCCAGCTCCCGAAGTAAGTGTCGCGCCGGTGCTGATCAAGCAGGTTGCACAGTGGGACGAGTTCAGTGGCCGTATCGAGGCGGTGCAGAGCGTTGAGCTGCGCCCGCGTGTGTCCGGTTACATCGACAAGGTCAACTATGTCGAAGGCGAAGAGGTGAAGAAGGGTGATGTGCTGTTCACCATCGACGCGCGCAGCTACCAGGCCGAGTTCAACCGGGCGCAGGCTGAATTGAACCGTGCACGCACCCAGGCGGGCTTGGCACGCAGCGAATCCGAGCGTGCGCGTCGCTTGGCCGAGCAACAGGCCATTGCTGCGGAAACCGCGGAGCAACGCCGCGCCAGCGCTGATCAGGCCGGCGCGCAGGTGCAGGCCGCGCAGGCGGCCCTGGATGCAGCGCGGCTCAACCTGGAGTTCACCAAGGTGCGTGCGCCGATTGATGGCCGCGCCGGGCGCGCAATGGTCACCGCGGGCAATCTTGTTACCGCAGGTGATGCAGCCAGTGTGCTGACCACCCTGGTATCGCTGGATACGGTGCATGTGTACTTTGACGCCGACGAGTCTACCTACCTGCGCTATGCGCAGATGGCACGTAATGGTGAACGTCCGAGTGAGCGCGATCAGGCCTTGCCGGTGAAGGTTGGGCTGAGCGGTGAGCAGGGCTATCCGCACGAGGGAAAAGTCGATTTCCTTGACAACCAGATCACCCGCAGCACCGGCACCATCCGCGTGCGTGCGCTGCTGGACAACGCCAGTCGTCAGTTCACTCCTGGCCTGTTCGCTCGCGTGCAGCTGCTGGGCAGCGGCCAGTTCCAGGCGGTACTTGTGGACGACAAGGCGGTGCTCACGGATCAGGACCGCAAGTATGTCTTCGTGCTGGACAAGGACAACAAGGCGCAGCGTCGTGATGTGCAGCTTGGTCGCAATGCCGAGGGCCTGCGCATCGTTGAACAGGGTCTGGCTGCTGGCGACAAGGTGATCGTCGACGGCGTGCAGAAGGTGTTCATGCCCGGCATGCCGGTACAGGCCAAGCCGGTTGCGATGCAGCGTGTTGCTGCAGCAACCCAGGCCGTGAGCAGCATCAACTAAGCCGCTATTACCTTCGCCGGCGCGGCTGCCGGCCGTTTTTGCCTGCTGCGGTCGGGAGCGGGCAGGGCGGCTGCGGCCTGGCGCCAGCTTTTTCCAAGGATTTCCCATGGATTTTTCCAGGTTTTTCATCGACAGGCCGATCTTCGCGGCTGTGTTGTCGATCGTGATTTTCGCCGCTGGCCTGGTCAGCATTCCCTTCCTTCCCATCGGTGAGTACCCGGAAGTGGTGCCGCCGTCGGTGGTAGTGCGCACCGTGTATCCCGGTGCCAATCCCAAGGTGATCGCCGAGACGGTGGCGACGCCCTTGGAAGAGGCGATCAACGGCGTTGAGGGCATGATGTACCTCAAGTCGGTGGCCGGCTCCGATGGCGTGCTGCAGATGACCGTCACCTTCCGCCCGGGCACCGATCCGGACGAAGCGGCGGTGAAGGTGCAGAACCGCGTCGCGCAGGCGCAGGCGCGCTTGCCTGAAGATGTGCGCCGGCAGGGCGTAACCACCCAGAAGCAGTCGCCGACCTTCCTGATGGTCGTGCACCTCACTTCGCCCAAGGGCAGCTACGACACCTTGTACCTGCGCAATTACGCCCGCCTGCACGTCAAGGATGGACTGGCGCGTATTCCCGGCGTCGGCGATGCGCAGATCTTCGGTGGTGGTGACTACGCCATGCGTGCCTGGCTGGACCCGGACAAGGTTGCCTCGCGCGGGCTGACCGCCAGCGACGTGGTGCGTGCGATGCGCGAGCAGAACGTGCAGGTATCTGCCGGCCAGCTTGGTGCCGAGCCGATGCCGAATAGCCAGTTCCTGACCTTGATCAATGCACAGGGCCGCCTGCGCAGCGAGCAGGAGTTCGGTGACATCGTGCTCAAGAGTGGTACCGATGGCGAAGTCGTGCGCTTGTCCGATGTCGCTCGCATCGAGCTGGGCGCGGGCGACTACACCTTGCGCTCGCAGCTGGATGGCAAGAACGCGGTTGGCATTGGCATCTTCCAGGCCCCGGGCGCCAATGCACTGGAGATCCGTGATTCCGTCATCGGCACCATGGACGAGCTGCAGAAGAGCTTCCCGGCCGACGTGAAGTACGAGGCGGTGTATGACACCACTATCTTCGTGCGTGACTCGATCAAGGCCGTGGTGACCACGTTGCTGGAGGCCATCGCGCTGGTGGTGCTGGTGGTGATCCTGTTCCTGCAGACCTGGCGTGCGTCGATCATTCCGCTGATCGCAGTGCCGGTGTCGGTGGTCGGTACGTTTGCCGCGTTGTACCTGTTGGGCTTCTCGATCAATACGCTGAGCCTGTTCGGCCTGGTGCTGGCGATCGGCATCGTGGTCGATGACGCGATCGTGGTGGTGGAGAACGTCGAGCGCAATATCGAGGAAGGCTTGTCACCGACGGCTGCTGCGCACCAGGCGATGAAGGAAGTATCCGGCCCGATCGTCGCGATTGCGTTGGTGCTGTGTGCGGTATTCGTGCCGATGGCCTTCCTGTCCGGTGTTACTGGCCAGTTCTACAAGCAGTTCGCGGTGACGATTGCCATTTCCACGGTGATCTCGGCGATCAACTCGCTGACCCTGTCGCCGGCCTTGGCCGCGCGTTTGCTCAAGCCGCATGGCGCGGCCAAGGATGCGCCGAGCCGACTGATCGACAAGCTGTTCGGCTGGGTATTCCGTCCGTTCAATCGCTTCTTCAAGACCAGTTCCGAAAAGTATGAGCGCGGCGTGTCGCGCATCCTCGGTCGTCGCGGCGCGGTGTTCGTGGTCTACGCGGTGTTGTTGGTTGGTACTGGCGTGATCTTCAAACTTGTGCCGCCAGGCTTCATTCCGACCCAGGACAAGCTGTACCTGATCGCCGGTGTGAAGCTGCCGGAGGGCTCGTCGATTGCCCGTACCGATGAAATGCTGCGCAAGGTAGCCAAGATTGCCCAGGAGACCGATGGCGTTGCCCACACCATCTCGTTCCCCGGCTTGAATGCGCTGCAGTTCACCAATACGCCAAACACCGGCGTGGCGTTCATTCCGCTCAAGCCGTTCAATGAGCGCAAGGGCCGTACCGCTGCGCAGATCAATGCCGAGATCAACCAGAAGATCGCCGGGCTGCAGGAAGGGTTTGCCTTCGCGATGATGCCGCCGCCGATCCTCGGGCTGGGCAACGGCAACGGCTACCAGATGTTCATCGAAGACCGTGGCAATCTTGGCTATGGCGCCTTGCAGAACGCTGTGCAGAGCATGCAGGGCGCGGTCGTACAGACGCCGGGTATGGCTTATCCGATCACCAGCTATCAGGCCAACGTGCCGCAGCTGGATGCGGAGGTCGACCGTGTGAAGGCCAAGGCACAAGGTGTGCAGCTGACCGAGTTGTTCGACACGCTGCAGACCTACCTGGGTTCGGCCTACGTCAACGACTTCAACCAGTTCGGCCGTACCTGGCAGGTGATCGCGCAGGCTGATGGTCAGTTCCGCGACAGCGTGGAAGATATCGGCAAACTGCGTACCCGCAATGATCGCGGCGAGATGGTGCCGATTGGCTCGATGGTGACCATCAAGGAAACCTATGGCCCGGATCCGGTGCTGCGCTTCAACGGTTATCCGGCGGCTGATCTGGCCGGTGAAGCCGATCCGCGCATGCTGTCCTCGGCCGAGGCGATGAACAAGCTGACCGAGATTGCCGGGCAGGTGCTGCCGGCCGGCATGGTCACAGAATGGACTGACCTGAGCTACCAGCAGGCCACCCAGGGCAAGGCTGCCTTCATCGTGTTCCCGGTGGCGATCCTGCTGGCCTTCCTGGTGCTGGCCGCGCTGTACGAGAGCTGGTCGCTGCCGCTGGCGGTGATCCTGATCGTACCGATGACCTTGCTGTCGGCTTTGTTCGGGGTGTGGCTCACCGGCGGTGACAACAACGTCTTCGTACAGGTCGGCCTGGTGGTGTTGATGGGCCTGGCGTGCAAGAACGCGATCCTGATCGTCGAGTTCGCCCGTGAGTTGGAGATGGGTGGCAAGGGTATCGTCGAGGCGGCATTGGAAGCCTGCCGTCTGCGTCTGCGCCCGATCGTGATGACCTCGATCGCCTTCATCGCCGGCACGGTGCCGTTGGTGCTGTCGCATGGCGCAGGTGCCGAGGTCCGCTCGGTGACGGGCATTACCGTGTTTGCCGGCATGCTGGGTGTGACTTTGTTCGGCCTGTTCCTGACCCCGGTGTTCTACGTGGCGCTGCGCAAGTTCGTGTCACGTAACGGTGGCGGCAAGCTGGTACAGCATGGTGAGCCGACCATCCACCATTGATGGCAGGTGTAACTCCGTTGCGGGAGGCTGCAGATGTGTTGCCTCCCGCAGGTCCTTGTCGCCTTCACTGGCAGGGACGGTTTGAAATGTTATCGGGCTTGTATCAATTCATTCCCCCAAGGAAAAGCAGATGAATACCCAGAACACCAAAGTTGCCCTGGTTACCGGCGCCACTCGCGGCATCGGTCTTGAGACCGTACGCCAGCTCGCAGCCGCGGGCGTGCATACGCTGCTGGCCGGGCGCAACTACGACACTGCCGCCGCAAAGGCGCAGGAGCTGCAGGCAGAAGGCCTGCCGGTGGAAGCCATCCAGCTCGACGTCAATGACACCGACAGTATCGCGGTAGCGGTTGAGCGCGTGACGCAACAGCACGGCAAGCTCGATATCCTGGTCAACAACGCCGGCGTGTTGGTTGATGACCTGCAGGCCGGTGCCAGCGGCCAGTCGCTGGAAACCTGGCGCGGCACCTTCAACACCAATCTGTTCGCCGTGGTTGAGGTGACCGTGGCCTTCCTTCCGCTGCTGCGCGCTGCGCCAGCCGGACGCATCGTCAATGTGTCCAGCATCCTCGGCTCGTTGACCCTGCATGCGCAGCCGGGCTCTTCGATCTATGGTTTCATCGTGCCGGCCTACAACGCTTCCAAGAGCGCGCTGAACGCGTGGACGGTGCAGTTGGCGCATGAGTTGCGCGAAGGCTCGATCAAGGTCAACGCGGTGCATCCGGGCTACGTCAAGACCGACATGAACGGTGGCGAAGGTGAGATCGACGTCGCCGAAGGCGCGCGCTCCAGCGTGGGCATGGCCTTGATTGCTGACGACGGCCCGACCGGCAGCTTCAGCTACCTTGGCGAGGTGCTGCCGTGGTGATGCGCCTGTTGGTGACCGCAATGGCCAGTGCCTTGCTGGCTGGTTGCATGACGGTGGGGCCCGACTACAAGGTAGCCCCAGTGGAGCAGGTCAGCCTGCAAGGCGCAGCAGATGCGGCGTTCTCTACCGCACAACCAGTAGCAAATTGGTGGGCACAGTTTGATGATCCGGTTCTGGGTCAGCTGGTGCACGATGCGCTGGGCGACAACCTGGATCTGCAGATCGCCATGGCCCGCGTACGCGCTGCACGTGCGGTGTTCACCGAACAGCGCCTGGATCAGCTGCCGCATATCACTGCAGGTGGCAGCCAGGACAGGCGCACGCAGCCGGATGCCTCGTTGGGTGGTGAACGTGTTTTCAGCGAAACCTACCAGCTCGGCTTCGATGCCGGGTGGGAGCTGGATCTGTTCGGCAGGAAGCGTCGTGCAGCGGAAGCCGCGCGTGCTGACCTTGGCGCGGAGCGGGACAATCTGGCCGACGCGCAGGTAATGGTGGCAGCCGAAGTGGCGCGCAACTACTTCGAGCTGCGCGGATCACAGAAGCGGATTGCCGTTGCCCGCGACACGCTGCTCAATCTGCGTGAGACCCAGCGGCTGACCGAAACCCGGCTGGAGCTGGGTGCAGGCAGTGAGTTGGACGTGCAGAGCAGTCGCGCCCGTTTGAAGGCGATCGAGGCGGATATTCCGCTGTTGGAAGTTGCCGAGGTGCAGTCACGTCATCGTCTTGCCGTGTTGGTTGGGCAGCGTCCTGGCTCGCTGGACACACTGCTGCAGCCACGCGAGGTGCCGGCGTTCGCCAAGGCCTTGCCGCTGGGCGATACCAGCGACCTGCTGCGGCAGCGGGCCGACGTGCGCATGGCTGAGCGGCGCTTGGCCGCAGCCACGGCGCGTGTTGGCGTGGCAACGGCCGATCTGTTCCCGCGCATCAGCCTGAGTGGCTTCGTCGGCTTTCTCGGCGGTGATGCTTCGGGCCTGGTGAATGGCAACAACAAGGCCTGGTCGTTGACCCCATCAATCAGCTGGGCGGCATTCGACTTCGGCAGCGTGCGGGCACGCCTGCGTGCCAGCAAGGCGCAGGCCGATGGCGCGGCCGCCGAGTACGAGAAGGCAGTGCTGCTGGCCTTGGAAGACACCGAGAACGCGCTGACCCGATATGCCAAGCAGCAGGCGCGGTTGGGTATCGTCGCTGAGCAGGCACAGGCCGCACGCAAGGCCGAATCGCTTGCGCAGCTGCGTTACCGCGAGGGCTCGGAAGACTTCCTGGCCTTGCTGGATGCGCAGCGCAATCAGTTGGCTGCCGACGATGCGTTGGCGGCAGCGGAAGCTTCGGTGAATGTCAGTGTCGTTGCTGTCTACAAGGCGCTGGGCGGCTGGGGTGGACAGCCGGGCCCTGCGTTGGCGGTCACCAGCGTGCGTTGAGAAGGGCTACGCCCTTTCCCCTCTCCCCAACCCCTCTCCCGCAAGGGGAGAGGGGCTCAAACTATTGCGAGCACAAGCGATACGTGCGACTGCAGCGTCAGCCCCTCTCCCCTTGCGGGAGAGGGGTTGGGGAGAGGGGAGCTTCCAGCGCAACAAAAGGAAAGAGGCGGCCAATGGCCGCCTCTTTGCATTGCATCGCCCCTGAACTCAGGCAGCGTCAGCTTGCGCCCGGCGCGGACCTTCAACCAGTGCCCGGCCAACCATCTCCACCAGCACGTCGAGCTCTTCCTCGTCCATGCCGAAGTGAGGAGTGAAACGCAGCGAGTTCTCGCCACCGTGGATCACGTTGACGCCGTGCATGCGCAGCCACTCTTCGGTGGAGCCGGCGCCGTAGCATTTGAACTGCGGGGCCAGCTCGCAGGAGAACAGCAGGCCGGTGCCCTGCACCTTGGTGATCAGGCCGCCGAGCTTGGCCTTGAGCGCTTCCAGCTTCTGCACGGCCTGCTCACCGCGCAGGCGGATGTTCTGGCGCACTTCCGGCGACAGGCGGGCGAGGGTGGCAACAGCCACATCCAGCGCACGCGGGTTGGTGGTCATGGTGTTGCCGTACACGCCCTTGCGGTAGAGCTTGGCGGCATGCTCGGTGACGGCCAGCACCGACAGCGGGAACTGCGCGCCGTTCAAGGCCTTGGAGTACGTCTCCATGTCCGGCGGGTCCAGCGTCTCGTAGCCCGGGTAGTCAACGAAGGACAGGGTGCCGTGTGCGCGCAATGCAGCCTGGATGGAATCGATCAGCAACAGACTGCCGTGCTCGCGGGTGAGTTCGCGGACCAGCTTGTAGAAGCTTGCCGGCACCGCGCGGCCCGGGTCGCCTTCGCCCATCACCGGCTCCAGGAACACCGCTTCGATGAACCAGTTGTTTGCCTTGGCATCGGCGAATACCTTGCGCATTGCCGCTTCGTCGTAGGGCGCAACGGTGATGACGCTGTTCTCGCCGCGGTAGCTGGCAAGGTGCTGGTCATAGGCCCTGCGGCTGGAGTCCGAGTACAGCGCGGGGCGGTCGGTGCGGCCGTGGAAGCTCCCCTTGATCACAACACGTTTGATGGTGGCGCCGGCATGCGGTGCGCCCGGATCGGTCTGCAGCTTGGCGTTGATGTCGGCAATACGTGCGGCCAGGCCAACCGCTTCGGAGCCGGAGTTCAAACACATGAAGTGCGAGAACGGACAGCCACCGCGGCTGTGGCCGATCTCTTTCTGCATGGCCCGCACGAAGCGGCGCTGGGCCAGGCTCGGGGTCATGATGTTGGCCATCACCTGCGGTTTGGCTGCAGCGGCCATCACGTCGGCCGGGGTGTGGCCGAAGCCGAGCATGCCGTAGCCGCCGGCGTCATACAGCACGGCGCCCTTGAGCGAGACCACCCACGGGCCGCAGGCGGCAAGGGCGATGTACGGGACGACGGCGTCGTCGGCATAGAAGTTGACGAAACCGGCCTGCATGGCGGCGATCTGGTCGTGCTCGTCCAGATCCAGCAGGTCGGCGGCTTCGTCCTTGATGCGGGCATATTCGCTGGCGGCAGCGGTGATCGCGCCGGCCAGGTCCGGGTGAGCGATGGCCAGGCGTTCGACGCTGGCATCGTCCAGGCCTTGGGTCAGGCGGCTGCCGGCGTGCGCGCGAAGCGGGGCGAGGGGGCCGAGTACGGTCATGCTCATCTCCAGAAGTTTCTTGTATATACCCATTATCTGGAGATTCTGGACATATGGCAGCTATGATCTCGACGGATTTTCGGGTAATTTCGTCGAATCGACGAAGCTGGTTCGCAATGTGAATATTTCTCCTGCCGACGAACGCCTGTTGTCTGTGTTGCGTGAGGACGCGCGGGCTTCCACTGCGCAGATCGCCCGCCGGCTTGGCCTGTCCCGGACCACGGTGCAGAGCCGCATCGACCGGCTTGAGCAGTTGGGGGTGATTGCCGGCTATACGGTGCGCACCCACGAGGACTACGAGCAGGGCCAGGTGCGTGCCCACGTGCTGATCACCGTGCTGCCGAAGAAGATGCCGGCCGTGGTGAAGGCGCTGCGTGATATCACCGAGGTGCGCTCGCTGCACTCGGTAAGTGGAAACCATGACTTGATAGCGATGGTGGTGGTCGGCGGGGTCAGTGAGATGGACGTGGTGACCGATGCCATCGGTGCAGTCGATGGGGTGGAGCGGACCAACAGCGCGATTATTCTTTCCACGAAGTTTGAGCGCTGAGGCAGGTGGGCCGCTGTCCCGCGGACCGTCAGTTCAGCTTTTTGGCGCTTGATTCAATGCTGTGATTGCAGCGGAGTCGAAACCTGAAAACCAGCCCTTCCGCCGACGAGGGCTACAATACCCGGCTCCCCGTACGAAGTTCCGGCCTTGAAGAAGTCCGATTTCACCTATGACCTGCCTGAGGAATTGATCGCCCAGGCGCCCTTGGCCGAGCGTTCGGCCAGCCGCCTGCTGCTGGTTCCGCCGGCACCGGCTGCTTTTGCTGACCGTCAGGTGCGCGATCTGGCCGAGTTGCTGCAGCCCGGCGATCTGCTGGTGTTCAACGACACCCGTGTCATCCCGGCACGCCTGTTCGGGCAGAAAACCAGTGGCGGCCGCGTCGAGATCCTGATCGAGCGGTTGCTCGGCGGACAGCAGGCGCGTGCGCAGATCGGTGCCAGCAAGTCGCCAAAGGCCGGTAGCCGCATTCAGCTTGACGCAGGTGGCGAAGCCGAGGTGCTTGGTCGCGACGGCGAGTTCTATGTGCTGCGCTTTGATATTCCGGAGTCGCTGGAGTCCTGGCTGGTGCACGAAGGCCGCTTGCCGCTGCCGCCGTACATCCACCGTGAGCCGGGTATGGATGACCGCGAGCGCTACCAGACGGTGTTCGCCAAGCAGGTGGGTGCCGTGGCTGCGCCGACCGCGGGCCTGCATTTCGATGAAGCGCTGCTGGCGCAGCTGCGCGAGCGTGGCGTGCAGTTCGGCCACATCACTTTGCATGTCGGCGCAGGTACTTTCCAGCCGGTGCGGGTGGACGATCTTTCGCAGCACGTGATGCACCGCGAATGGCTCAATGTCGGCGCCGAGCTGGTCGAGCAGGTGCGGCGTACCCGTGCTGCCGGCGGCCGCGTGATCGGCGTTGGCACTACGGTGGTGCGGGCGCTGGAGAGCGCCATGCGCGAGGGCGAGCTGCATCCCTACGCGGGCGAAACGCAGATATTCATCACCCCGGGTTACCGCATCCGCAGCGTCGATGCGATGGTCACCAATTTCCACCTGCCGGAAAGCACCTTGCTGATGATGATCAGCGCGTTTGCGGGCAAGGAGCGGGTGTTCGAGGCCTATGCGCACGCCATAGAGCAGAAGTACCGTTTCTTCAGCTATGGCGATGCGATGCTGCTGTTCCCGCTGAAGGATGCGGCACCCGAGGCGGCTGGGCAGGCCAGCTAGCCCTGCCCGGACCGGCGGTGTGGTGCGGCTGGCAGGACGCGGCGGCCTTGAATCAGCGCCGATCAGCTCGCACAAGTAGACTGTCCGCAGCCAACGCGCCAGCAACTCCCCATTTCGGCCCATTACAGCTCTTCATTCATGTCCCGACTGCAATTCAAGCTCCAGACCACCGATGGTCGCGCCCGCCGCGGTCAGCTGTCCTTCCCGCGCGGCACCGTGCAGACCCCGGCCTTCATGCCGGTCGGCACCTACGGCTCGGTCAAGGGCGTGCTGCCGGAGCAGGTGCGCGCGCTCGGTGCCGAGATCATCCTCGGCAACACCTTCCATCTGTACCTGCGCCCGGGCCTGGATGTCATCGCCGACCACGGCGGCCTGCATGGCTTCTGCCAGTGGAATGGGCCGATCCTGACCGACTCTGGTGGTTTTCAGGTGTTTTCGCTGGCGCATCGCCGCAAGATCACCGAAGAAGGCGTTACCTTCGCCTCGCCGACCGACGGTGCCCGGGTCTTTCTGGGCCCGGAAGAGAGCATGAAAATCCAGAAGGTGCTGGATTCGGACATCGTCATGATCTTCGACGAATGCACTCCTTACCCGGCGACCGAGCCGGTGGCGCGCAAGTCGATGGAGCTCAGCCTGCGCTGGGCCCAGCGCAGCCGTAACGCACATGACGCGATGGGCAATGACGCAGCACTGTTCGGCATCGTCCAGGGCGGGGTGCACACCGAATTGCGCAGTCGCTCGGCCGAAGGCCTGCAGCAGATCGGCTTCGATGGCTATGCCATCGGCGGCCTGGCGGTGGGCGAGCCCGAGCACGAGCGCAACGCCATGCTCGACCACATGCATCCGATCCTGCCTGCCGACCGCCCGCGCTACCTGATGGGTGTGGGCCGGCCGGAGGACCTGGTCGAAGGCGTAGCCCGTGGCGTGGACATGTTCGACTGCGTCATGCCAACCCGTAATGCCCGTAATGGCCACTACTTCACCTCGTTCGGCACCGTGCGCATCCGCAATGCCAAGTACGAGCGGGACATGAACCCGATCGAGCCCGGTTGCGGCTGCCACGCCTGTACTGGCGGCTACACCCGTTCCTACCTGCGTCACCTGGACCGCTGCAACGAGATGCTGGCGCCGATGCTGGGTACCCTGCACAACCTGTTCTATTACGAAAAACTGATGGCCGACATGCGCGCGGCCATCGAGGCGGGAACCTTCCTGGCCTTCCGCGAGTCCTTCTATGCAGCCCGGGGCCTGAGCGTCCCGGCGTTGTCGGGGGAGTAGCGGCGCTTCACACGGTCCGGGACGCGCTCCCGGACGCGTGGCATACTTCACGGCTGACCCCCGTTTCGCGGTAACTGCCGCAGGCCATCCGGCCTGCATGGGTGCCGCCCAACATCAAGGATTACAAAATGACTCTGATGGCTATCCTGCTCCCCGTCGCCCAGGCCGCTCCGGCTGCACCGGGCATGGGCACCTTCCTGCTGCCCATCGCGCTGATCGCAGTGATGTACTTCCTGATGATCCGCCCGCAGATGAAGCGTCAGAAAGAACACAAGGCAATGCTGGAGAAGATCGCCAAGGGTGACGAAGTGCTGACCTCCGGCGGCATTGCTGGCGTGGTCACCGACATCGGCGACAACTTCATCACCGTGGAAGTGGCCGACAACGTCCGCATCCGCGTACAGAAGGGCTCGGTCGGCAACGTCCTGCCCAAGGGCACGCTGAAGTCCGCTGCCTGAGACTGATCCCTTTCCGTCACGTCGTGACGCCGCACCGGCGTCACGCAGGATCCTGCAATGCTTGAATTTCCGCGCTGGAAGTACTTCCTGATTCTGATCGTTCTGGCGGTCAGCGCGCTGTACGCGCTGCCCAACATCTACCAGAAGGATCCGTCCGTTCAGATCACCGCCAATCGTGGTGGGCAAATTGATGAGGCGCTGCAAGAGCGCGTCAGCAAGGCGCTGAGCGAGGCCGGTGTTACCGCCAAGTCGGTGGAGAAGGAGGGCGAGAACAATCTCATCGTCCGCCTGACTTCGCTGGATGCCCAGTCGCGCGCCAATGAGGTGCTGCGCGAAACGGCCGGCGAGAACTACACCGTCGCCCTGAACCTGGCCTCGACCGTTCCGGATTGGCTGGCCAATCTCGGCGGCAAGCCGATGGTGCTGGGTCTGGATCTGGTTGGCGGCGTGCACTTCGCATTGCAGGTGGACCAGAAGGCCGCGGTGGACAAGCGCTTCGAAGCCTTCGCCGAAGATGTGCGTACCACCCTGCGTGACAACCGCGTTTCCTATCGTTCGGTCGAGCGTCGCGGCGAAAGCGATATCGCCATCGCCCTGACCAACGCTGCCGATGCCGACAAGGCACGCGCGGCACTGGCCAAGGCACAGCCGACTTTCAGTTATTCGGTAAGTGGTGATCGCATCACCGCCACCGTGCCGCAGGCGGAAATGCTGCAGATCGCCTCCGGCGCCATCGAGCAGAACCTGACCACCCTGCGTAACCGCGTCAACGAACTGGGCGTGGCCGAGCCGATCATCCAGCGCCAGGGCGAAGACCGCATCGTGGTCGAGCTGCCGGGCGTGCAGGACACCGCCGAAGCCAAGCGCATGATCGGTGCCACCGCGACGCTGGAATACCGCGCCGTGGTTGATGGCAATGCCGAAGATGCCGCCAGCACTGGCCGCATCCCGCCGGAAGCCAAGTTGTACCGCGACCGCGCCGGTCGCCCGGTGCTGCTGAACAAGCGCACCATCGTCACCGGCGACCAGATGGTCAAGGCCGCAACCTCCACTGATCAGAACGGCCTGCCGTCGGTCAGCGTGACGCTGAACAGCGTCGGCGGCCAGCGCATGTTTGATTTCACCAGCGCCAATGTCGGCAAGCCGATGGCCGTGGTCTACACCGAGCGGATTCCGCAGGTGACCATGGTCAATGGCGTGGAGCAGCGCAGCTTCCGGGTCAAGGAAGAAGTGATCTCCATCGCCAACATCAATGGTGTGTTCGGCAAGGAATTCCAGACCACCGGTCTGGAGAAGACCGAGGCCGACGGCCTGGCCAAGCTGCTGCGTGCCGGCTCGCTGGCGGCGCCGATGGACTTCGTCGAGGAATACGTGATCGGCCCGAGCCTGGGTAAGGAGAACGTGGACCGCGGCGTCAAGGCAGTGGTGTTCTCGTTCATCTTCACCCTGGTGTTCTTCGCCATCTACTACCGCATGTTCGGCGTGATCACCTCGGTGGCACTGCTGTTCAACCTGCTGATCGTGGTGGCGGTGATGTCGATGTTCGGCGCGACCATGACCTTGCCGGGCTTCGCCGGTCTGGCCTTGTCGGTCGGCTTGTCGGTCGACGCCAACGTGCTGATCAACGAACGTATCCGTGAAGAGTTGCGACTGGGCATGCCTGCGAAGAAGGCGATCGCGGAGGGTTACGAGCGCGCCTCGGGCACCATCCTCGACGCCAACCTGACGGGCCTGATCGTCGGTGTGGCGCTGTACGCGTTCGGTACCGGCCCGCTGAAGGGTTTCGCGCTGACCATGATCATCGGTATTTTCGCCTCCATGTTCACTGCGATCACCGTATCGCGTGCGCTGGCGACGCTGATCTACGCCAAGCGCAAGAAGCTGACCTCCGTGGCCATCTGACGCGAATCTCTTCGCAGAAGCCCGCACCTGACCGGTGCGGGTTTTCCAAGGAACTCCTTGCATGAAACTGTTTCCACTTCACATCGTTCCGAACGACACCAACATCGACTTCATGAGTCACCGCAAGCCGGTGCTCGCGATCATGGTGGTGTTGCTGCTGGCCTCGTTCGCCATCATCGGCTTCAAGGGCTTCAACTATGCCCTGGAGTTCACCGGTGGCACGGTGGTGCGTACCCACTTTGAAAAGAGCATCGACGCCGACACGGTGCGTGAGCGTCTGGAAAAGGCTGGCTTCGACAATGCCCAGGTGCAGAGCGTCGGTGGCGGTAATGACCTGATGATCCGCCTGCCGCCGGATGGCGAGCACAACAATGCTGCCGATGCCGCGCAGCAGGTCGCCGAGAAGGTCCGTACTGCGGTGACCGCAGCGGACAACCTCGCCACCGTGCAGCCGGGCGAGTTCGTTGGCCCGCAGGTCGGCAAGGACCTGGCGATGAACGGTATCTACGCCACGCTGTTCATGGTCATCGGCTTCCTGATCTACATCGCGGCCCGCTTCGAATGGAAGTTCGCCATCGTCGCCAGCATCACCGCGTTCTTCGACCTGATCCTGACGGTTGCCTACATGTCGCTGCTCGGTCGCGAGTTCGACCTGACCGTGTTGGCCGGTATGTTGTCGGTGATGGGTTTTGCCATCAACGACATCATCGTGGTGTTCGACCGTGTCCGCGAGAACTTCCGCAGCCTGCGCGTGGAGCCGCTGGAAGTGCTGAACCGTTCGATCAACCAGACGCTGTCGCGTACGGTGATCACCGCGGTGCTGTTCTTCCTGTCCGCACTTGCGCTGTACATGTTCGGTGGCGAGTCGATGGAAGGCCTGGCCGAAACCCACATGGTGGGTGCCGTGATCGTGGTCATCTCCTCGATCATCGTGGCCGTGCCGTTGCTGAGCATCGGTCCGTTCAAGGTCACCAAGCAGGATCTGCTGCCCAAGGCCAAGGACGAGGAAGAGCTGGCCCGTCGTCCCTGACGGCCCCGCACTGCCTTGCTGAAAAGCCGCGCCCTGCGCGGCTTTTCTTTTGCCCGCAATCCGGGCGAGGGCAGGGCGGTCCATGCGGTGGCGTCGGTTGTTTTCGATGCGGCAGCGCACTACGATCCTCCCGGTTCAGCGCGCAAACTGCTTGTGCTGCTGTCTTCTGTTTAGCCAACCGAGGTTTTCATGGTCATCAAACCGCGTGTGCGCGGCTTCATCTGCGTCACCACCCATCCGACTGGTTGCGATGCGGCGGTCAAGGAACAGATCGATTACATCAGGGCCCAGCCCAAGCTGGCCCACGGCCCGAAGAAGGTGCTGGTGCTCGGTGCGTCCACTGGTTACGGCTTGGCTGCGCGTATCAAGGCCGCGTTCGGCAGCGATGCCGCTACCCTGGGCGTGTTCTTCGAGCGTCCGGGCAGCGAGACCAAGCCAGGCACCGCGGGTTGGTACAACACCGCCGCGTTCGAGAAGTACGCACACCAGGCTGGCCTGTATGCGCGCAGTGTCAACGGCGATGCGTTCTCCGACGAGGTGAAGCAGAAGGTCATCGAGATCATCAAGGCTGACCTGGGCCAGGTCGACCAGGTGGTCTACAGCCTCGCCGCACCGCGTCGCAAGCACCCCAAGACCGGCGAGATCATCAGCTCCACGCTGAAGCCGATCGGTGCGCCGATCACCCTGCGTGGCCTGGATACCGACAAGGAAGTGCTGACCGAAACCACGCTGCAGCCGGCAACGGCTGAAGAGATCGCTGGCACCGTGCAGGTCATGGGTGGCGAAGACTGGCAGATGTGGATCGATGCGCTGCTTGAGGCTGGCGTGCTGGCACCGGGTGCCACCACTACTGCATTCACCTACGTCGGCGAAGAGATCACCCAGGCCATTTATTGGAACGGCTCGATCGGCGCCGCCAAGAAGGACTTGGACAACAAGGTGCTGGCCATCCGCGACAAGCTGCAAGGCTTGGGTGGCGATGCACGCGTATCGGTGCTGAAGGCCGTGGTGACCCAGGCCAGCTCGGCGATCCCGACCATGCCGCTGTATCTGTCGCTGCTGTTCAAGGTGATGAAGGAACAGGGTACGCACGAAGGCTGCATCGAGCAGCTCGATACCCTGTACGACATTCTGTACAACGGCCCGCAGGGCGGTGCCAACGCGGCCGAGCATATCCGCCAGCAGCTGCAGGACGCGCAGGGCCGTGAGATCGCGCTGGTGGACGGCGAAGGCCGTCTGCGTGCGGACTACAAGGAAATGGCGCCGGAAGTGCAGGGCAAGGTGCTGGAGCTGTGGCCGCAGGTGACCAATGAGAACCTGTACGAGATCAGCGATCTGGCCGGCTACAAGGCGGACTTCCTGCGCCTGTTCGGGTTCGGCATCGATGGCGTGGATTACGACGCCGATGTGAATCCGGATGTAGCTATACCAGGGATTGTTGAAGTCTGAGTTTGCTGGCTTCGTAGTTGTGGGAAGGCCGCGCTTTGCGCGGCCTTCTTTTTTGCATCTTTAGCTAGAAGCTTGCCCTCACCCCAACCCCTCTCCCGCAGGCGGGAGAGGGGCTCGGATCGCGTCGGCTGCTGGTGCGTCGTGAGCCCACGCATTGCTAGCCCGGGAGAGGGGTTGGGGTGAGGGCAGCGCCTGGCGCAGAACGTCAAGACGCAGCTCAATCACCCATCAACCAAACTCAAAATCCATCTCAGCCGTCGGCGGGCCGACAAAATCACCTTCCACATAGTCAACGCCGGCACTGAACAACAAGCTCATCGTCGAGGCATCGGCCACAAACTCGGCAATGGTCAAAATGCCTGCAGACTGTGCCTTGGTGGTGATTTCCCGGGTCTTCTCCAACTGCTCCTTGGCCAGCGTCGGGTCAGCGGTAAAGGCACTGTCAAGTTTGAGGAAGCCGGGCTGGAAGTGCGCCAGCAGCTGGAACGAATCCAGCCCCGAGCCAAACTGTTCCAGGCCGACCTTGCACCCCAGCGCGGTGACATCTGCCAGGAACTGCTGCGCATTGCGCAGATGGGTAAACACCTTGGCCTCGGGAATCTGCAGCCATAGCTGTGCGCCGTCCACCGCTTCGGCCTGCAGGCCGGTGCGGATCACCGTCAGCAGCTCAGGGTCGGAGAACGATTCCGGGGTGATACGCACCATCAGGTGCGTGCGATGGCCTGCGCGTCGACGCTCGCCCAGCGCACGGATGGCATTGGCTACCACCCAGCGGTTGATGGGGGCCAGCAGCTCATGTTCCTGTGCAATCGGCAGGAAGCTGGCCGGACCCACCATCTCGCCATTGTTTTCCATCTGCAGTGAGGTGTCGTACAGCTGGATCGGCTCGCCCATCAGGTTCAATACGGGGCGGAAACGCAGATGGAAGCCGTCACCCGCCACTGCCTGGCGGATGCGCTGCACCCAGCTCTGGATGCGTTCTTCCTCGACGCGATCGGCCGCGCCCGGGTCGAATACCTTGAAGGTATTGCCGCCGAGTTCGATGGCGGCGCGCGCGCAGTCATTGGCGCGGTTCAGGACCTGGCCGACGCTGGCAATCTTCTCGCCGACCTGCACGCCGCCGATGCTGACGGTGACGGTGGCCGAACGTTCACCGATGCTGAATACCGAGGAGGCAAAGGCGCTACGCACCCGTTCTGCCATCTGCGAGGTGTGTGTGTAGTCGCCGTCAGTGAGCAGGGCGAAGTTGTGTTCGCCAAAGCGTGCCAGCTGTGCGTCTTCGCCAACGGCCTGGGCCAGCTTCTGGCCAAGGGCGGCAATCAGTGCATCGGCCGAATCCAGCCCGATATCGGGCAGCAGGCGTGCGTAGTGATCGGGTTCGACCAGCAGGAAGCCATATTGACCATCGCTGCGGCCAACCTGGGCCACGGCCTTCTCCAGCTGCACCATGAAGGTCGGGCGGTTGAGCAGGCCGGTGACCTGGTCGCGCTGGCGCAGGGCTTCCACTTCACGCGCCAGCTCCGGGTCAAACTCCTCGCGGCGGCGGAACACGATCTGGAAGCAGCTCTCGCCTTCATAGGTGGCAGCGGTGAACTCCATCGTCGCCGGGAAGGTATCGCCGTCCTGGTTGCGCGCGTCCACCTCGTATTGCGGTGGCGGCGCTTCGCCCTTGCTCAGCGACTTGAGCAACTGCTTGAAGTTCTCCACATGCTGCGGCGCCACCATATCCAGCAGCGAGATGCCCTCCACATCCTCGAACGACTCGAATCCGAACATGTCCAGATAGGCTTCGTTGGCGCGGATGTGCATGCCTTCGTGGATGTAGGCGATGGGATCGCGCGAGGACGAGATCAACGCATCGCAGCGGCGCTCGGTCTCGCGCATCTGCGCCTCGATCCGGCGCAGGCCACGACGGGCCTGCAGGTCGGTCCATTCGGTCTGCACCACCGACAACAGGTGATCCGGCTGTTGGCGCAGCGCGATGGCGCGGATGCCGTTGGCGGCTGAGTCCAGCAGCATCTGTGCATCGATGCTGTCGGTCAGCAGGATCATCGGGATGTCCTTGCCGCTGGCCGCGACCTGCTGGGTCAGCAGCAATTGCGGGATGACGTAAGAGTTGGCCGCCAGCACCAGGTCGATGGGTTGGCTCAGCGCCTGGTTCAGCTCGTCGGGACTTTGCGGCCGCGACGGGCGCACCGCGATGCCGCTGTTGCGCAAGGTGCTGACGATGGCCTCGGCGTTCTCGGCACTGTCGTCAACGATCAGCAAGCGCAAGGTGATGTCTTTGGCGTTCTGCATTCAGGACTCCCGGGGGACGGGGTTTAATACACGATGCACGGCGCTGGCGTCTATGCGCAGATCGCTTGCCTGTGACGTACACACGTGAGTGTAGTCCCACACCCGGCCTCAGGGCGTTGTAGCCACGGGCCGGGGCGCATATCGAAGGGTAGTGTGCTTGGACGTGCCGGGCGTCACCGCCGGATGAAATCCCGGCGCGAACGAGGTGCGGCGGCCGCTTATGCCGCCATGCCGGCAGCGCGCCCGGAAGCCCAGGCCCACTGGAAGTTGTAGCCGCCCAGCCAGCCGGTCACGTCCAGTACCTCGCCGACAAAGTGCAGGCCGGGCACCAGTTGTGACTCCATCGTCGATGAAGAGACCTTGCGCGTATCCACACCGCCCAGGGTGACCTCGGCGGTGCGGTAGCCCTCGGTGCCGCTGGCTACCAGCGGGAAGTCGGACAGCAGGCCGGCGGCGGCCTTGAGTTCGGGCTCGTCCATCTGCCGCATCGGCTTGTCCTTCAGCCATTGCTCGCACAGGCGCAGGGCCAGCCGTCGCGGCATGACCTCCGACAGCACGGTACGCAGCTCGGAGGCGCCGCGTTCGCGCTTCATCTGCCGCAGCCATTGTGCTGCATCGCGATCGGGCAGCAGGTCCAGCCGCAGGTCGTTGCCCGGCTGCCAGTAGGAGGAAATCTGCAGGATCGCCGGGCCGCTGACGCCGCGGTGGGTGATCAGCATGAAGTTGCGGAAGCTCTGGCCATTGCAGCGTGCCTCCACCGGCAGTGCAACGCCGCTGAGCTCGGCAAAGCGCTGCTGGTGGGTGCCGCTCAGGGTCAGCGGCACCAGACCGGCGCGGGTCGGTAGCAGCTCATGGCCGAAGTTGCGTGCCACCTCGTAGCCGAAGCCGCTGGCACCCATGCTGGGGATCGACAGGCCACCGGTGGCGATCACTACAGAAGCACTGTGGAACAGGCCCTGCGCGGTACGTACGCGGAAGCCATCGGCGCTACGTTCGATCTGTTGCACGCCGCAGTCGGTGCGGATCTGCACGCCTGCGTCGGAGCATTCGTCCAGCAGCATCTTTACGATCTGCTTGGACGAGATGTCGCAGAACAGCTGGCCCAGTTCCTTCTCGTGATAGGCGATGCCGTGGCGTTCGACCATCTCGATGAAATCGGCCGGCGTATAGCGCGCCAGTGCCGATTTGCAGAAATGCGGGTTGTTCGAAATGAAGTTCGCTGGGGTGGTGCCGGTATTGGTGAAGTTGCAGCGGCCGCCGCCGGACATCAGGATCTTCTTGCCAACCTTGTTGGCATGGTCGATCACCTGCACGATGCGGCCGCGCTGGCCGGCGGTGAGTGCACACATCAGCCCGGCAGCACCAGCGCCGATCACCAGTACGTCGCAGCGGATTGCCTTGTCTGCCACTACTGCTTACTCCGCCGGGCGCTTGCGCCAGACCGGGACAACGTCGAGCTGGATGTGATCATTGATGATCTGCACCTCGCCATCCTGGATCAGCACGCTGAAGCGCATTGCCCGCTGCACCAGCTCGCCCCAGCGTTCGACGAACGCGGACGGCAGGTCGACCACCGACAGATTGTTGAAACGGGTCAGGTGCTTGCCCTGCTTCTGCCACCAGATATCGGAGGCGTTGCCGCCGTAGTTGACGATCTGCACGCGGCGGCTGCGGTTGCAGGCCTTGCGCACGCGCGATTCGTCGGGGTGGCCCAGATCGATCCACTGCTCGATGTCGCCGGTGTAATCCAGCTGCCACAGGTCCGGCTCGTCCTCGCTGCTCAGGCCCTTGCCGAATTCCAGCCGGTCCTCGGCATTGAGGGCGAAGGCGAGCAGGCGCACCATCAGGCGCTCGTCGGTTTCGGAGGGATGCTGGGCCAGGGTCAGGTTATGGGTTGCGTAATAGCCGCGGTCCATGTCGCTGATCTGCAGCTCGGCCTTGCGGATGGTGGCGGTGAGGGCCATGGGAATACCGGGTACAAAGACCGCCCATCATAATGCCTGGCCCCGCAACGGACCCGTCTCAACGTGCCTGATCGTGATCTGCCCAGCCGTCTGCAACTCGCGCCAGGCCTGTGGACCAGTCTGTTGGAGGGGTTGTGTGCGCGGTTTCCGGCGATAAGCCCGGCGCAATGGCTGGACCGGTTTGCGCGCGGACGGGTGCTGGGCAGCGATGGCCAGCCGCTGTTGCCGACGCAGCCGTGGCGGGCAGGGCAGGAGATCCAGTACTTCCGTGAGGTTGCCGACGAGCCGGAAGTGCCATTCGCCGAACAGATCCTGCACCAGGATGAGCATCTGCTGGTGGCCGACAAACCGCATTTCCTGCCAGTCACCCCGGCCGGCCGCTTTGTGCGGCAGACCCTGCTTGCGCGTCTGATCGCCAGCACCGGCAATCGCGAGCTGGTGCCGCTGCACCGGATTGATCGCGGCACCGCCGGGTTGGTGTTGTTTTCCTGCAACCCGGATACGCGCGCGGCCTACCAGCGGCTGTTTGCAGAGCGCCGCATCGACAAAGGTTACGAGGCCCTGGCCCCGGCCTTGCCGACGCTGCAGTTCCCGCTGCAGCGCAGTAGCCGCATTGGCCGTGGCGAGCCGTTCTTCCGCATGGCAGAGCTGGCGGGCCAGGCCAACGCGCTGAGCCGGGTGGATGTCATCGAACGGCGTAGTGATGTCTGGCGCTATGTGCTGGAGCCGGTGAGCGGGCGCAAGCACCAGCTGCGTGTGCATATGGCGGCGCTGGGCGCGCCGATCGTCGGTGACGACGTCTACCCGCAGCTGATTGAACGCGCACCGGATGACTATCGGCAGCCACTGCAGCTGCTGGCGCGGCGATTGGCGTTCGCCGATCCGCTCAACGGCGAGCTACGGGAATTTCGCAGTTTGCGTGAGCTGCCGTGAGTTTCAGCGGCGCTGCGCAAGCCAGCGGTCCAGCTGCGCGGCAAAGGCCTGACGATCACGCGCGTGCAAGCTGGCCGGACCGCCGGTCTGGATGCCGGCGCCGCGCAGTTCTTCCATGAAGTTGCGTACCGACAGTCGCTCAGCGATGGTGTTGGCGGTATAGAGCTCGCCGCGTGGATTCAGCGCGACAGCCTTCTTCTCCAGTACACGCGCTGCCAACGGAATGTCCTGGGTGACGACCAGGTCGCCGGCGTTGACCCGTTCGGCGATCGCGTCGTCGGCAACATCCGGCCCGCCCGGCACCTGGATGGCACGGATGAAGCGCGAGGGCGGGGTGCGCAGCCACTGGTTGGCGACCAGTACGGTGTCGACCTTGGCCCGTTCGGCGGCGCGGAACAGGATCTCCTTGATCACCACGGGGCAGGCATCGGCATCGACCCAGATCTGGGTGGCCTGACGGGTGGCGGAAACGGCGTCTTCAGGGCTCATGCCGCGCAGTCTATTGGATTTGCCGACTTTGCTGTTATCGGGCTATCGCCAGAAAATTGACTGATTTCAGCAACTTAATTGCCGAACTGAACCCTATCGGGTTTCTGAATGCGGCAAATATCGCTTTTTGGAACAAAGCGGCGTATCGTCCATCCCACTGTGCTTGCAAGGGTCACCGTGAATCGTGGCCTGATGCAGTTGATCTTCTTGATCGGCTCATCGATCCGCTTTACCAACGCCTGCAACTCAGTCTCGGCCCCGATACCCGGTGGCCGCGATTATTTCAACTTATGTTTCAGGAGTTAGTACATGTCTGATCGTCAGACCGGCACTGTCAAGTGGTTCAACGACGCTAAGGGCTTCGGCTTCATCACCCCGGAAAGCGGCCCGGACCTGTTCGTGCATTTCCGCGCCATCCAGGGCAACGGCTTCAAGTCGCTGCAGGAAGGCCAGAAGGTGACCTTCGTCGCCGTGCAGGGCCAGAAGGGTATGCAGGCTGACCAGGTGCAGGCGGTCTAATCGACCCCTTGCTACCGTAAGGTTGCTTGGAACGCCGGAAGCGAAAGCTTCCGGCGTTTTTGTTTGTGTTTTTTCCAGCGCGACGTCATAGCGGAGTGATGCTGGGTTCTGCTGGCCTTGGTTAGGATGCGGCTTCGATGTCGATTGAATGAAGCCGGAGCCAGCGATGATCACGGTGCACCATCTGGAACAATCGCGTTCGCAGCGTGTGCTGTGGATGCTGGAAGAGCTAGGCCTGGACTACGAGCTGGTCAGTTACAAGCGTGACCCCAGGACCTGGCTGGCACCGGCGGAATTGCGCAAGGTCCACCCGCTGGGCAAGTCGCCGGTACTGCAGGACGACACGCTGATCCTGGCCGAATCCGGGGCCATCCTCGAGTACCTGGCCGACCGTTATGACCTGCAGCGCCGCCTGTCGCCGCAACCCTTGCCAGTGGAGGCGCCGGAGCGTCTGCACTATCACTATTGGATGCATTACGCCGAAGGCTCGGCGATGCCACCGCTGGTGATGAGCCTGGTGTTCGCGAAAGTACGCAAGGCGCCATTGCCATTTTTCGCCAGGCCGATTGCCCACAGCATCGTCGACAAGGTGATGAAGAGTTTCATCAGCCCGCAGCTGCGTCTGCACCTGAACTGGATGGAGCAGGCCCTGGCACAGTCCACCTGGTTTGCCGGCGAACGCTTCAGTGCGGCGGATATCCAGATGAGTTTCCCGCTCCAGGCGGCGGCAGTCCGCGCCGGCCCCATGACCGACTACCCGAAGCTGCAGGCCTTCCTGGCCCGCATTGCCGAACGACCGGCCTATCAGCGTGCCGAGCAGCGTGGCGGTGCCTTGGATCTGATCGGCGGCTCTCGCTGAGTACGGCGGGCCAAGCTTGCAGCGGGACCGGCCAGCCCCCACGTTGAGGCAATGAACGACACGTCCTCGCAATTTGATAACCGCTTCCGGCGCGAGCTGCCCGGCGACCCTGAAACCGGCGCGCGCCGCCGCGAGGTAGTGGGTGCCGCATGGTCGGCGGTGATGCCGACGCCGGTGGCTGCGCCACACCTGCTGGCGTACTCGGCCGAGGTCGCAGAGCTGCTTGGCTTCGACCCGGCAACGGTCAGCAGTCCGGAATTCTCCGAGGTGTTCGGTGGCAACGCCTTGTTTGCGGGCATGCAGCCGTGGGCGGCCAATTACGGCGGCCATCAGTTCGGCCATTGGGCCGGGCAGCTGGGCGATGGCCGTGCCATCTCCCTGGGCGAGTTGCTGGCTGATGGCAAGCGCTGGGAGCTGCAGCTCAAAGGTGCTGGCCCGACTCCGTATTCGCGGGGCGCCGATGGCCGAGCGGTGCTGCGTTCGTCATTGCGTGAGTTCCTGTGTTCCGAAGCCATGCACCATCTCGGTGTGCCCACCACCCGTGCGCTGAGCCTGGTCGGCACCGGCGATACGGTGGTACGTGACATGTTCTACGACGGCCATCCGCAGGCCGAACCCGGTGCGGTGGTGTGCCGGGTCGCGCCGTCGTTCATCCGCTTCGGCACATTCGAGCTGCCGTCGGCGCGCGGTGATGTGGCGCTGCTGCGGCAACTGGTCGATTTCTGCATCGCCCGTGATTTCCCTGAACTGCAGGGCAGCGGCGAGGCGTTGTACGCCGACTGGTTTGCACAGGTCTGCACGCGCACCGCGGTGATGGTGGCGCAGTGGATGCGGGTCGGTTTCGTGCACGGGGTGATGAACACCGACAACATGTCCATTCTTGGCTTGACCCTGGACTACGGTCCCTACGGCTGGGTCGAGGACTACGATCCGGACTGGACGCCGAACACCACCGATGCACAGGGCCGCCGCTACCGCTTTGGCACGCAGATGCAGGTGGCGTACTGGAACCTGGTGCGATTGGCGCAGGCGCTGTCGCCCTTGTTTGCCGAGGTTGCACCGTTGCAGGCTGGATTGGACGGTTTCCGTCAGCGCTATGAAGCCGAAGAGCGCGCGCACCTCGTTGCCAAGCTTGGGCTGGGCGAATTCCGCGAGGGCGACACCCAACTGATGACGCAGCTCCAACAGCTGCTGCAGGAAGGCGAGATGGACATGACGCTGGCGTTTCGCGCGCTTGCGTCGATTGATATCGACGCGCCGGAGATTGCCCCGTTGGAGCAGGCTTTCTACTCGCCCGCTGCCCGTGAACGGGTGCTGCCCGCACTGACCGACTGGCTGCAGCGCTACGCTGCGCGGGTCCGGACCGCTGGGCAGCCTCCGCAACAGCGCCGTGATGCCATGCAGGCGGCAAATCCGAAATATGTGCTGCGCAACTGGCTGGCACAGCAGGCCATCGACCGTGCCGAACAAGGCGATCTGGCCGGAATCACGGACTTGATGGACGTGATGCGGCATCCTTACGACGAACAACCCGGGCGCGAGGCATTTGCCGGTAAACGCCCGGAATGGGCACGTGACCGCGCCGGCTGCTCGATGCTGTCGTGCAGCTCCTGAGCACCTCTCCACGAATGACTGATATGACTTCTCCTGCCTACCCCGAGTGGTCGCGCCCGATCCGCGACATCGCTGATTTCCCCAAGCCCGGCATCCTGTTCAAGGACATCATCCCGCTGCTGGGTGATGGCGCCTGCTTCCGTGCCGCTGTCCAGGCCATGGCCGAGCCCTGGCGTGATGCTGGCCTGCATGCGGTACTTGGTGTTGAGGCGCGCGGCTTCATTCTCGGCACCGCGCTGGCCCTGGAGCTGGGCGTGGGCTTCGTACCGGTGCGCAAGCCGGGCAAGCTGCCGGGCGCGACCTTGAAGCAGGAATACGCACTGGAATATGGCACCGATCGCATCGAGGTCAGTGTCGGCGCAACTCCACCGGGTGCGCGCGTGCTGCTGGTCGATGACGTGCTGGCCACCGGCGGTACCTTGCTTGCCGCGTTGCAATTGGCTGCGCAGCTTGAGGCGCAGGTTGTTGGCGGCGCGGTATTGGTGGAGCTGGACGGCCTTGGTGGCCGTGAGCGCTGGCCTGTTGGTTTGCCACTGGCCGCTACACTGGTTTACTGAGTACCTGATCCCCCCAATCTGCGGAGTCCCGAATGCCGACGTTGAGCGAGCTGCTGTCTTCCTTCGATGGTGAGCAAGGGCTGCTGCTCCCTGACAGTTGGCGACAGGGGCGCACCGCCTACGGCGGCGTGCTCAGCGCGCTGGCGGTGGCCGCGGCGATGCAAGGCCATGCAGGCGCGTTGCCGCCGTTGCGCGCGATGCAGGTGACCTTCATTGGGCCTGCAGCCGGCCTGCTGCGCTTCGTTCCGGCGGTGCTGCGCGAGGGCAAGTCGGTGGTGAATGTCGGTGTGGACGTGTACTCCGATGACGCCTTGGCGGCACGTTTGTCGCTGGTGTTCGGGCGCGCCCGCGAAAGCGCGATCGCGCATGATTTCGCGGGCGAGTTGCCGGCCAAGGGACCTGCCGCGTACCGCGATTTCGATATGGCGGCGATGCCGTTCGCGCCGGCTTTTACCCAGAACTTCCAGGTGCGTCCTGCCGGTGGTGCGATGCCGGTGTCTGCTGCGGAGGTTCCCGAGTTGTTGACCTGGATCCGCCATCGGGATGCCAGTGGAGTAGATCCCGCGGTAGCCCTGATCGCGATGGGCGATGCGATGCCGCCAGCAGCATTCACCAGTTTCAGGGCCCCTGCGCCGATCAGCTCCATCACCTGGAACGTGGAGCTGCTTGAGCCTGCGCCGCAGGGCGAATGGTTCCTGCTGCGTTCCTTCAGCCAACATGCGGGTGACGGCTATTCGTCGCAGGACATGCAGGCCTGGGATGAGCAGGGCCGGGTGGTGATGCGCGGCCGCCAGAGTGTGGCGGTGTTTGCCTGATGCGCGCCTTGCGGGTGTTGGGTGGACTGGCACTGCTGCTGGCGCTGCTGGGCTGGAGCGCGTGGTTCGTGATCTGCAATGTGTACGAATTCTCACCAGCACTGGACCCGGTGGCGTTTGCCTGCGGCTGGTTGTTGAGTGCGGTACTGGTCTGGCGCGTGTTCCGCAGCGGTCTTCGCCGTGTTGCCTGGCCCTTGTTTGCACAGGCAAGCTGCGTCGGCGTGTACCTGCTGCTGATCCATCGTGGCGTGGGCGAGACCACTGCGCTGGCGCTGTTCGGCGCAGCCAGCGTAGCGGTTGTTGGCGCGGCATTCCGAGTGTTGCTACGCGCTCGCGCTGCCTGAAGCGGATTCAGCGGGTCAGCCGGATGTCCCCTTCGGCCAACGCCTGACGCAGGAATGCCAATACTGCCGGGCCGCTTTCCCGGTCGGCGCGGGCATAGCCTTCGGCCGTGCCGCCAACCGGGATGTAAGGGCCGGTGTCGCTGCGGAAGGTGGTGGGCTGCAGGAAGGGCGTGATCAGGTGGCCTGCGTCGGAGTAGTACAGCAGGGCGTCCGCTTGCGGCGCGCTGCGGCGCTTCAGGCGTTGCATCGCCAATGCCGCCATCTCGCCGGAAACACCGAGCTGGTCGTCGCCACCTGCGACCAGTAGTAGCGGCCCGTTGATGCGTTCGATCGGCAGCATTGCCTGCTCCAATGCTGCTGCGTGCGCGCCAGGTTGATTCCAGTTGAACTGTTCCACGTAGGGCAAGAACGGCAGATCGCGGCCAGCAACGCTCAATGCGGGCTCATCCACGGCGCGGAAGTCGGCAGGCGGCACATCACGGCGGATGCCGCGGAATGGCGCAGGACTGCCTACCCACGACACCGCTGCCTGCAGGCGCGGATCATGCGCGGCGGCCGCCATCGCCACGATGCCGCCCCAGGAACCGCCCATCACCCCGACCTTGCCGGCAAAGGGCTGGGCGCGCAGCCAGTCGACCGTGTCGCTGACCGGGTCGATGGGGACGCGGATCAGATCCTTGGGCAGTCCGGGCATCCGGTAATAGGCGACAGCTACTGCGACGAAACCGTTGGACGCCAACCAGGCGGCATACAGATTCGCGGTATCGATGCCGCCTTCGGCGCCGCCCAGGGTGATCACGACAGGATGTTGGCGGCCATCGTCCAGGGCTCCTGCAGGGTGATAAAGATTTCCCACCACGCCGTGCAGTTGCAATGGCGTGGCAATGACGTCCGCCGCGTTGATCCGCCGTAGCAATGTCTGTTGGCCGATCCGTTTACCATCGACGAAAGCCTCCAATTGCATCGTCGCTGGCGCATGGCGCAGGCCGTTGGCTTCATTGCGCATGGGCAGTGGCGTGGGTCGGCCCTTGCCCGATTCCGGCCGCATCGACCAGAACAATCCCGTCGCATCGACACCTGCGTAGCTGCCGGCCTCGGCGCCAGCAGTGGCGGTATCGGCGATGCCGTTGTGATCGGCACGGTAGTTGGCATGCGCCAGCCAGCGGTTGCCGTTGCTGTCCTGCATGGAGAGCTGCAGTTTCACCGCTTGGCTTGGCAGCAGCCCGGTAACACTGATCTGCACCGGTTGATCGGCTGGGCCGTCCACGGGATGTACGCGCAGTTCGGCGGCAAGGGCCAGGGAGCTGCAGCTGAGCAGCAGCGGAAGCAGGAGATGCTTGAGCATGGGTGCGGTGAGCGAGGAGCGGCCCGCGATGTTGCCGCTGCTGGAAATGCAACGGAACAGCTGGACGCCACCAATGGCGCAGGCCGTGCCGGGCTTGGCATGAGCCGTGCGCGATGCGTGATCAGCTGCGCTGATGCATCTTCGCTTCAAATGCTTCGCGATGAATCCGGCTCAACGGCAGCTTGGTGCCATCCAGCAGTTCCAACGTCGCATCGCCATTGCGGCGTGGCAGCAGACAGCGCACGCGTGCGCAATTGACGATTACCGCGCGCTGCACCTGCACGAAGCCGGCCGGCGCCAATTGCTCTGCGAGCCGGCCAATGCTCTCGCGCAGCAGGTGCACCTGCTTGCCGACATGCAGGCAGGCGTAATGGCCGGCGCTGTCGATGTAGTCGATGTCGGTGGGGGGCACGTAGTCGCTGCGGCTGCCATTGCGGATGCATAGCGGTGCCAGCGGGTTGATGGTCTCGCGTGCCAGATGCCTGCGCAGCCGGTCCAGTGCGACGGCAAGACGGTTGGCATCCAGTGGCTTGGGCAGGTAATCGACCGCGCCCAGTTCGTAGGAGGCCAGTGCATGTTCTGCATGGGCGGTGGTGAAGATGACCGCCGGTGCAGGCGCGGCCAGGCTGCGCGCGAGCTGCAGGCCATCTTCATCGGGCAGCTGGATGTCCAGCAACAACAGCTCGACCGGTTCGGCAGCCAGCAGCGAACGGGCCTGGGCGATGCTGGGCGCTTCGCCGACTATCTGGATATCGGCATGTGCGCCCAGCAGGTGTCGCAGCTTTTCGCGGGCCAGTGCGACGTCGTCGATCAGCAGGGTGCGGATCATGCGGTGGGCTCGCTGCGGGCAAGCGGTAGCCGGATGCTGACCTGGTAGTGCGCACCGTCGCGTTGCGCATGCAGCTTGGCGCGCGGGCCGTAGATAGCCTGCAGGCGTTCGCGGCTGGCTTGCAGGCCTATCCCCATGCCGGCGGCAGCGTCGCCAAGCGGGTTGCGGATCTGCAGGTGAAGCAGATCATCGCGTGACTCGAACTGCAGGCTGATCATGGCGTCGTCCGCGTCCGAGCTGCTGGCGAAGCGCACAGCGTTCTCGATCAATGGCTGCAGCAGCAGGCTGGGCACGCGCGCATCCCATGCATCGGCGCTGGCCTGCAGTTGCACCTGCACGGGCTGTTGTTGCAGCAGTCGCTGCAGTTCGATGAAGGCCATCGCCTGCGCCACTTCTTCGCGCAGGGCGACGAACGGTTCGCTCTGCAGCAGGTTGCGTAGCAACTCACCCAGCTGCGCCAAGGCAGCGTCGGCGCGCTCTGCATCGCGATAACCCAGCGCGCCGATCGCATTGAGTGCGTTGAACAGGAAGTGGTGATTCAGGCGTGCCCGCAATGCTTGCTCGCGTGCCTGCGCCAGCAGCTCGCCACGGCGGCGATAGCGGCGGATATAGGCCAGTGTCTGACCGATGCTGATAGCCCCGATGTAGGTTGGCAGCGCAAACAGACTGGTGGCGATGACCGCGTGCAGCCAGTTGTCCGGCAGCGCGCGAGGCAGCGCCAACTGCGAGAGGTGATAACCAAACATCCAACCCGTCAGCGACAGCGCCGGAATGATGCAGATGCCGGCTGCCAACAGCTTGCCCGCTGCTTGGGCGTCGCTGCCCATGCCCAGCGGCCAGCGCGCGCACAGTTGCCAAAGAGCAGGTGTTGCCAGCAGCCAGGGACTGTAGATGCCGAGCAGGAACAGCAGCGAGCGAGCCAGTGAGGCTGGTGTGGTGCTGCCTGCCGCTGGCCCGGTCAGCTGCACTGCTGGCAAGGTGACCAGGGTCAGCAACAGCCAGCCGGCACATACCGCAGGCCACGGGAACACCGTGGCATGCGTGTCTCCAGTAGAACTGGAAGTGCCGGGATCAGGCCGTGTGGACATATATGCGTTCAAGCGCCGGGCTGGGCCGGCGCCTGCTTACATCTTGCGAACGCGGAAACGCTTGCCCTTGATCTTGCCAGCTTCAAGGCGGGCCAAAGCCTTGCCAACCTGCTCACGGGCAATGGCCACATAGGAGCGGGTCGGGAAGATGTCGATCTTGCCGATCGCCTTGGCCGACAGCCCGGCATCACCCGTCAGTGCACCGAGGATATCGCCAGCACGCAGCTTGTCGGTCTTGCCGCCGTCGATGCGCAGGGTGGTCATTGCCGCCTGCGGCAGTTCTGCCGGACGCGCGGTTGCCAGCGGGGTCTTCTGCCAGTTCAGCGGTTTGCCCTGCTGTGTTTCCAGTGCGTCGGCACGGCTGCGCTCGCGGCCGGCAACCAGGCTCAATGCCAGGCCGTTGCGGCCGGCACGGCCGGTACGGCCTACGCGGTGCTGGTAGGTGTCGATGTCAGTCGGCAGCTCGTAGTTGACCACCGCAGCCAGGTCTTCCACGTCCAGGCCGCGTGCGGCCACGTCACTGGCGACCAGCACGTTGCAGCTGCGGTTGGAGAACTGCATCAGCACTTCGTCGCGGTCGCGCTGTTCCATGTCGCCATGCAGCGCCAACGCCGAGAAGCCGAACTGGCGCAGCGAGTTGGCCACTTCGTCGACATCCTTGCGGGTGTTGCAGAACACCACCGCCGATTCCGGCGTATACCTCAGCAGCAAGCCGCCGAGTGCCTTCTGGCGGTTGGCCGGCTCGGTCTCAAAGAACAGCTGCTGGATGGCCGGGGCTTCGGCCTGGCCATCGACAGTGACTTCGGCCGGCTCGTTGAGCAGGGCACGGGCCAGTTCGCGGATCGCTTCCGGGAAGGTGGCCGAGAACAGCAGGCTCTGGCGGTCCTTGTGGGTGCGACCGGCGATTTCGCGGATCGGCTCCTCGAAGCCCATGTCGAGCATGCGGTCGGCTTCATCCAGCACGAAGCTGCGGACCTGGCCCAGGTTCAATGCACGCTTGCGCGCCAGTTCCTGCACGCGGCCGGGGGTGCCGACCACGACCTGCGGGTCATGCGCTTCCAGCGAGGCCAGCTGCGGGCCCAGCGGCATGCCGCCGGTGAGGATCAGCAGTTTCAGGTTGGGGATGCCGGTGGCCAGCTTGCGCAACTGCTTGCCGACCTGGTCGGCCAGTTCGCGGGTAGGGCACAGCACCAGCGCCTGGGTGCGGCTGACGGACAGGTCGAGCCGGTTGAGCAGGCCAAGGCCGAAGGCGGCGGTCTTGCCGCTGCCGGTCGGGGCCTGCGCGATCACGTCGCGGCCTTCCAGGATCGGCGGCAGGGCCAGCGCCTGTACCGGCGTCATCGAGGTATAGCCCAGCGCGTCGATGCCAGGAGCGAGTGCCGGCGACAGCGGCAGGGAAGAGAAGTCAGTCATGCCATATTTTCGCAGAAGCCGGGCGGCGGCGCTTGCCATCCTGAATGGGTAGCCCGGTCGGCTTCATCCAGCGCCCAAGGAATGGATTCAGTTCTTGCGATTGTTGGTGACGGGCTTGCTCTTGGGTGTGAGGGTCTTGGCCCCGGCTGGCCGCTGGTAAACGAAGGGATAGGGCACGGCAGCTGTTTCTGGCAAGCCCGCACGCCATTGTTCCAGCACGGCAGCCACCGTCCTGCCGTTCTTGAACTGCGGTTCGGAGGGGAGCTCGCCTTGCTCCTTCTCGCGGCGCCGTACGTTGCCTGCCGCAAGCGTGTAGGCCCGGGCAAAGTCATTGGTGGCGTTCAGGGCCTCGACAAGGAAGGCGCGGCCAAACCAGGTGGCGCTGTCGGTATTGCCGCAGCCAAAGGATGGGCGGTCCTTGCGCGCGGCGGTGATCACCATGCGTTGCGGGGACATCAGTGCCGGGACGAAGGCGCCAGAGAAACAGGCCGAGACCACGATCACCGCATTGCCGATCTGGGCTTGATCCAGCATCCGCGCTAGCTGTGCCGGTGCCAGATAGTCTTCCTGGTCGCGGCCGGTATGCAGGTAAACGCTGTTGTCATGCAGGCCGTGGCTGGTCAGGTAGAGGAACAGCACGTCTTCATTCGGATCCAGTTTCTGCCCGAGTCCCTTGAGGGCATGGCCGATGCTGTCGGCGGTAGCCAGAACCTGCGGCGGGCCGCCGTGGCCCAGAGCGGGCTGGTTGACCAGGCTGATCATGCGGCCTTCGGCACCCCAGCGCTTGGCTGACAGCTCGCGCAGGTAGGCGACCTCATTGGTGAACACGTCTTCGTCGGCATCGCCGGCCACGCCGAGCACGTAGATGTCGGTGATGCCCGGGCGCTGGGCGGGCAAGCCCGCCAACGCGGCCTCCAGCATCGTGAGCTGGCTGCCTTCAAGTTTGGGTGTGCTGGCTTGCCGCTCGGGTGCTGCGGCGGCGCCGGCGAGTGCAGGCAAGGCCGCACAGGCTGCCAAAAACACGTTGGCGACGGCTTTCATCAACCGGGTAGAGGAATGCTGGGAACCGCGTTGGGCTGCCATTGCCGTAATCCATGACGGTGGGTATGGCAGCACGGTCAAGCTGACCGTGCTGCATCCAGTGCGCGCCAGAAGGCGGCCTTGGCGGCTATGGTGCCGGAGTTGGCGCCTGGATGCGTAGTGGGGTTTTGCAGCTGTACGGGGCGCGGGGCGCAGTTGGCGCAATCCCGTAGCGGTCAGCTTGACGCTTAGTCCGCCAGCGATGACCAGCCATAGGCCAGGGCGCACTTCTTCCTGAGATTTTCAAGTTGCTCGGCAGCATTGATGGCGCTGTTGGCGCGGTACACCAGATCTTCCAGCCTGCACAGGACGTCGGCCTGCTCATCATCGTCCGGCACCACTTCGACGATGCGGTCGACAAGCTGGTGCATCTCCAGCAGCTTCTGTTTGCGCTCGTATTCGCCAAGCGCGGTAGCGTCCTGCACGACCTGCTGTGCCAGAACGTCGAAGTGATCGCGCAACTTCTCGTAGTCCATACAGCACCCGCTGTGATGGCTGCCAGCCAATAGCCTTTAATGGTGCTGTCAGGGATATAACTACCTCAATGAGGGATACACCTTACTTGGACTAGGATTTTTCTGACAAAGCCCTTGCCGAGGGGCTGGAGGGGGCTCACAGGGCCTGGAATTGCCAACCAGTCGCTGGCGCTGATAGCGACATCAGAGGCGGGATGGATTGATCCTGGGCCGCTTGCTGGTGCGGTCTTACGGTGTGATGGCGTAGATGTAGAAGTCGTTGTCCCGCGCCCATCCGAGACCCTCATAGAGTCTTTGCGCCGGAACATTGTCCTTCGCGGTCTGCAGCTCAATGCGTCCAGCACCGAGTCCCTTCGCAACTGAAACGGCAGCGACCATCAGTTTTCTGGCCACGCCCAGGCGGCGGGCGTCTGGAGAGACAAACAGGTCGTAGAGGACGTAGCTCTTCGTGGCTCCAACGGAATCGAACAACGGATAGAGTTGGGTGAAGCCGAGAAGGTGGCCTTCGGAATCAGCAGCAACCAGGATCAGGGAGGATCCCTCCCGCAGACGGGCACCAATGAACTCCTGGGCCAAGCCGGGATTGGAAGCCTGGCTGTAGAACTGTCGGTATTGATCAAACAGCGAGGCGACCGGCTCAATGTCAGCGGCAGTGGCAGGACGAACGGAAATTTCCATTTTCTATCTCCTTGCGATTGGTTCTGATGACTTGGACGGCGACTAACCTGATTGTTCGAAGAGCAGGCAATGCAACTGATCATCTGCACGTAGCAAGATCACGTCATGGTGCGACCCGATCCAGATCCAAGCAAGTTGCAGGTGCTGTGTGCACCATCTCCGATGACGGGCGGCACGGGAGCAGCTATCTGGTAGCTTGCTGGCATGAGGCCGCCCTACGAAGACATTCAGGATCGCACCCCGGTGTGGGATCACCTGCAGAATTTCTGGATGGACACCGACCCGTCGATCTTTCTTGCAGACATCGCTCGCGCCTGCGCGGAGTCCAAGTACTCGCTTGAAGAACTGGAAGCCATCTTCTGGAACGAAGTGCTCCCCGCTGTTTCAATCAATATGGCGATGCTTCCTGCTCCCGAGTGGACCGGATTCAAGATCGACTGGCTCAACGAACGCGTGCTTCGTAAATCCCGGTTTGGCAAACCCTTGCCCCGCAAATGGCTGCATCCATATGCGGCAAACTGGTGGCGCAAGCTCAGCGCTGCCATCGTCCAGAGCAGAGGTGACGCGCACGCCTGCAGCTAACGCATTCCAGCCAGCGTCGCTGTGGGGTGGTGCGTGAGTGTTGCCTGTCGTTGGCTGCGAGCCGGATGATTTCGTCTGCAGCAGTGGCCAGCTGCTCGCGCAGGAAGTCCTTGGGCGGCTGCTTCATGCGCTTGGCCGGCTTAGGGAATAGCTGCGGGGCGGTCATGCGAAAAGACTCAGTTGGGCCGGGGCATCAGGTAACAACGATGATCATGCTGCTTTCCTTTGATTGAGCCGGCGCAAAGTCACGTTCAGCGCGGCGAGTTCATCCATCTTCATGACCGTCCACATGCGCTTCTGGCCGTGCCAGCCATTGAAGCTGCCCTGGTGGCAGTCCTTGCACAGGGCCACGGTCGTGAAGTGCTGGCCCTGTCTGATGTGGTGGGCATCACTGGGCGGCGGCGCATCGCACACGCTGCAGCGGAGCCACTTCACGGCCTCCATGTGATCCTGCTCGGCCGGAGTGATTTGCTTGGCGTTCTTGGTGCGCATCAGGCGGCCAAGGAGTCAAGAATCGAGTCAGTTACACTTCCGCGACCTGATCTTTGGAAGCCTTTGTGCCCATGGAAGAAATTACTGAGCGTCAACTCGTGGCCGTATTGCTCTCCGGCACTGCGATTGGCGCGCTCGCTAGCTGGGGATTGGTCGCTGGATTTAGGGATGGAGGTAAGCCAATTGACCTTCTGGCACTTCTTCAGACTGTTGGCAGCTTCCTTGCTATCGCCGTCGCTTTCTTTGTCCCCATTCGTCTTTTTCGCGCCGGACGAAGGCTTGAGAAGGAGCGAGATGTAATTCGCGCCCGTAGCTTTGCCTTGACGGTCCTTCCTGAGATAGAGCAGTTCCGAATGCACCTCCGTTCCGCTCAAGAAACTATTGAAGCGGGAATGAGACCGGAGGAAGACATCAAATTGGAAGAAGCTGGAAATCTCGCCGAACCGCCGGAAGCGCTCCGAAATAGGCTCAGCATGCTGCACGAACTCGGCGAGCCCGCAACCCATATACAGCGCGCCATTGCCAAAACGGCAATCGCCCGCGAACGCTTGTATCAGTGGGATTTCTACTACACAAATGGCGGCGTTTATCACGACCCTCTCGACAGATTCGTCGAAGATATGGCTGAGCCTGACGATTACTCCGAGCCTCTCAAGGAAGCCCTTGAGCATGTAGACCGAGCCATCAAAGATATCGGTGAAATGTTCGATTGATTGGGATTTTCTGTCCCTATTGGCCGCGAAATCCCCCCCCTATGTCCGCGAAGTGTCAAAGCAGAGTTGTGAACTAGAAGTCTGGACATCACGCAGCCCTCCGATTCGTCCCAGCCATCTCCCAAAACTTGGCGTACGCGGCGTCTAGCATCACGTGGCTGTAGCGCTTGCTAATGTGTTCGGCAATTCCATCGAACAGGATCTGAAAACGGTCCTGCTCCATTTCATTGAGACCTCGCCCTACACTCCAGCCCACAACATCAGGGGAGCTACAGAATCCATGAAGGAACCAATCACTGGGCGCGATCTTTTCGTCATCAGCGCCATGTGCACCGGCTTCGGCGTCCTCTTGGCATGGGGGCTGTTCTATCGCTGGGGGAGCACCCCTGCTGCCAAACCTTTCGACGCTCCCGCTTGGGTTCAAGCGATCGGTAGCATTGTTGCGATCCTCATCGCTATCGCTGTCCCAGCAATCCAACATCGCCTCGCCGTTCGGCGGGAAGAAGAAAGCTCTTTGAACAAGGCCCAAAGTTTGGGTTTGTTCATCAGGCCATCCATCGAGGAGCTTCACGACAACCTCGATCGTGTATGGCACTTTGAGAATCCCGACGATCCCAATCGGCAGGACGAATATGCTGATAGGAATCAAGGCACCCTGGACTCCAGTACCACCATTGCCCTTCAAGTCCCCGAACAACTTCTGAGCAACGTTGCGTCGCTCTACGAACTTAGCCGAGCAGCGCCAGGAATTCTTCGCGCTATCCACTGCATACAGGCTGCAAACCGGCTCACAGGGTGGACGCAGGAATCTATGGACAAGATCATCCTTGATAGGGATTTGTTCTACGACCACCTGTGGAATGCCACAACAGGAGTCCAGGAAAGCCTCAACGCAATAGAAAAGTTCTTTCCTGAGAGCAGTCGCCAGTAGCATCACGCAGCCCTCCTATTCGTCCCAGTCATCTCCCAGAGCTCGGCGTGCACCGAGTCGAGCATCAGGTGCCTGTAGCGCCTCGCGATGTGCTCGCTAGTGAGGCCCCGACGTCTCCCCGTTTTAAGGCCACAGGTGCTAAGCCAACGGGGCGGGGCTGACGGCCTCCCAAATCTTGAGCCGATCTAAGGTAGAAAAATCGGCGTATTTGGGGCTGTCCGAAATGCCTCGGCGAACTGCGCTGGCGCGGCATTTCCCAGAGACGAATG